>JAITCJ010000004.1 GCA_031283145.1 Holophagales bacterium
CGTTAGGCGGCGTAGGATTGTAGAATTGCCGTGCAGACGAGTATTTATATTTTCAATGAAAGGAATAAATAATGGCAGCGGCATTTGATTATAAGAAAGAATACAAAGATTTGTACTTGCCAAAAGTGAAACCAAGCGTGATTGATGTTCCAGAAATGGTTTTCATTATGGTAGCCGGTAAAGGCAATCCAAATACTTCTGAGGCATATAAAAATGCTTTGGAAATACTGTACGGACTTTCATACGCCATAAAAATGAGCAAGATGAGTGGAACGCAGCCAAAAGACTATTTTGAATATGTCGTCCCGCCGCTTGAGGGGTTGTGGTGGGGAGAGGACGGGTGTTTTGACGGAGTAAACATCATAGACAAGGACAGGTTGCGCTGGATTTCCATGATAAGACAGCCGGAGTTTGTATCCGATGAAGTTTTTGATATGGCAAAGTTTACTTTAGCGAAAAAGAAACCTGAACTTAATTTATCGCTTGCGGGGCTTGTTACTTTTAACGAGGGGCTGTGCGCTCAAATTATGCACATTGGCAGTTATGACAACGAACCCGCCACAATCGGGGTTTTGGAAAAATTTATCGCGGAGTCGGAATATAATAATCATATTTCAGAAAGCAGAAAGCACCATGAAATATATTTAAGCGACCCCCGCAAAACTGCTCCCGAAAAATTGAAAACCGTTATCCGGCATCCGATTGTCAAAAGATAGAAAATAAGCATTTTCCCATAACCAATTAAATTTCCGCAACGCAGTGATTAGCAGCACTATAGCAATTTTCGCTTTTATTGCTTGCTCAACGGTGGGCAGTGCCCATCTACAAGCAATAAACGGCCGGGATTTACAAGTAAATCCCGGCATAGCAGTTCAACTACAAAGTGTTGAAGTGCTATAGCAATCTCAATATATGTTTTAGAAATCCGATTGCTCTGTGAAAATAAAAGCATGAGCTTTGTACATCTTCATACGCACACCGAGTTCAGTCTGTTGGATGGGCTTACGCGCATTCCGGATTTTGTGGCAAAGTGCGCCGCCTCAGGTATGCCGGCGGCGGCTGTCACCGACCACGGCAATATGTTTGGTGTTATGCGCCTTTTGGACGCCTGCGAAAAAACAGATGGCGCCGTTAAGCCAATATTCGGGTGCGAGGTGTACGTAGCGCCGCGGTCGCGCTTTGATCGCAAGTTTGAAGCTGTCACCTTAGTCCAGGATGGGATGGACGACTGTCTTGATCCTTCCGGCCAGCGCGACTCCGGCTACCACCTGGTTCTCCTGGCAAAGAACGCCGAGGGTTTCGCAAATCTGTCCAAACTGGTCTCTTCGGGTTTTACGGAGGGCTTTTACTATAAGCCCAGAATTGACAAAGAACTGCTCAAAAGTCACTCAAGCGGCCTGATATGTCTTTCCGCCTGCCTGGGAGGTGAAGTTCAGGCCCGTTTGCTGAATGGGACCTTTGAAGCGGCGGAGAGGGTGGCCAGAGAGTTTTGTGAAATTTTTGGCGAGGATTATTACCTTGAAATTCAGGATCAGGGCTTTGAGGCGGAGCATCTGATAATTCCAAAACAATTTGAGCTAAGCCAAAAGACGGGCATCCCCCTTGTTTTGACAAATGATTCCCACTATCTGGATCACTCAGACGCCGACCTGCACGATACGTTGCTATGTGTCGGCACTAAAAAGCTCAAAAATGACGTGCGCAGGATGCGCTTTAATACAACTCAGTTTTTTGTAAAAACTCCGGAAGAAATGGCCCGCCTTTTTCCAGACAGGCCGGATTTGATGGAGAGGACGCTGGAAATATCGTCCAAAGTAAATGTGTTTCCGATAACCAGAAAGCCGGTCACGCCTGATTTCCCTGTCCCGCTCGGCTTCAATCTGAACAGTTACTTTGTGAGTGTGTCCAGAGAGTGGTTTGAAAAGCGCGTGGAAGAATGCCGACCGCACTGGGCAAATGGTCAGCTTGAACATAAGGAAGCTGATTACAGGGCGCGTTTTGAGTTTGAAGTGGACACCATCCTGAAAATGGGGTATCCGGGCTACTTCCTGATGGTGTGGGATTTTATAGCCAAGGCAAGGGAGATGGGCGTGCCGGTCGGCCCCGGACGCGGCTCCGCGGCGGGCAGTATTGTGGCCTGGTCGCTGAAGATAACCGATATTGACCCAATGCGGTACGGTCTGCTGTTTGAGCGGTTCCTGAATCCGGAGCGCGTATCCATGCCCGATGTTGATATTGACTTTTGCCGTGACGGACGGCAAAAGGTGATTGATTACGTGACTGAAAAATACGGAAGGGACAGGGTCTGCAACATAGTCACTATCAACGCCATGAAAGCAAAGGCGGTTATCAAAGACATAGCGAGGGTTTTTGAGAAAGACTTCAACTGGGCAAACGACCTCACAAAATTAGTCCCCGCGGAGATTGGCATAAAAGTCAGACAGGCTATAGAAAAATCCGAACGCCTCAGAGAGCGGTATGAAAGGGAACCGGATATAAAAGAGATTCTTGACATTTCAGAGCGCCTGGAGGGCATAGCGCGCAACTCAGGCGTTCACGCGGCGGGAATAATAATAGCTCCCGATGAATTGACCAAGTTCGCGCCGCTGTGCAAGGACAAAGACGATAAGGTGATGGTGCAGTACACAATGGTTGACGCTGAGCGCGCGGGTCTTATGAAAATGGACTTTCTGGGCCTGGAGACTCTGACGCAGATAGCCAAAATACAGGATTACATTGCCAAACGCCACGGCGCGCCGGTTGATCTGTTGTCCATATGCGCTTTTGACGATCCAAAGACATACCGACTTTTCAGCCAGGGGGACACAGACGGCATTTTTCAATTTGAGTCCTCGGGAATGAAACAGCTTTTAAGGTCGCTCCAGCCTGACCGTTTTGACGACCTGATCGCCCTGAACGCGCTTTTCCGCCCGGGTCCGCTTGGCGCGGGTATGGGCGATACCTATGTAAACAGGCGTCATGGACGCGAGCCGGTCGCATACCCATTTAAAGAACTGGAACCAATCTTAAAGCCAACCTACGGCGTAATCCTGTATCAAGAACAAGTGATGCAAATTGCCCAGGCCATAGCCGGTTTCAGTCTTGGCGAGGCCGACATGCTGCGGCGCGCTATGGGCAAAAAAGACGTTGAAAAAATGAAAAAAGAAAAGGCGGGCTTTATCAAACGCGGCGCGGCCAGGGGCTTCGACAAAAACGGTGTCGCCGAATTGTTTGACTTGATCGAGTACTTCGCCGGTTACGGCTTCAATAAATCCCACAGCGCCGCCTACGCGATGGTCGCTTATGAAACGGCGTATTTAAAAGCCAACTACAGGACGGAATTCATGTCCGGCCTTCTAAGTACCAAGAGCCAGCGCGCTGAGGATGTGGCGAAGTACATCGCCAACTGCCGTGAGCAGGGTATAGAGGTTCTGGGTCCGGACGTCAATGAGAGCAATGAAGACTTTACTATTACAAAGGACGGAAAGATACGCTTTGGGCTAACGGCTGTCAAGGGGCTTGGCGAAGCCGCTATGTCGGCGATTTTAAACGCGAGAAAAAGCGAAGGCGGCTTATTCAAAGACGCCTTTCACGCGATTAAGAGCGCGGATATACAGAGGGCCAATAAAAGAGTGTGGGAAAACCTCATCAAGGCCGGCGCGTTTGACAGCCTTGAGCCTAACAGAGCCGCGCTTCTGCAGGGACTCCCCAGCGCGATTGAAAACGCCGCCAAGAACAACGCTGACATCGGCCTGGTCAGTCTTTTTGATGAGGCGGAAATGGCCTCGCTGGGCGATTCATGGAATGTGCCCGAAGGAGTGGAGCCTTGGAGCCGCGCCGACAGGCTCAAGGCGGAGCGCGAAATTTTGGGCCTCTACGTTTCAGGCCATCCGCTGGAGGAGTACGCGGACGCCATAAAACTCCACACATCCGGCAATTTGACGCAACTGAAAGAATCCATAGCGTCTGGAAAACTGAAAGACAGAGATGAAGTCGTCATTGCCGCCATGGTCAGTCACGTGAGCTTTAAAACCAATAAGAATGGCGAGCAATGGGCTATTTTGACGCTGGAGGATCTCACGGATAAAGTCGAGGCGTTATTAATGGCCTCGGGCTTTGACTCTTCTGTAAAAAGGAAAACGCGGCCATATGAAAATTACCGCCACCTGGCAATGCCGGACCTTTTACTGAGGGTTACCGGCGAATTGCGCGTTGAGATCAACGACAGCCCCTATGAGGACGAAGGTGAATCCGGTGAGCAGATTCAAGTAAAGATATTTGTAAGGGCCCTGGAATCACTGGCGGACTATCAGGGCCGCGGCTGCATGGGAGCCGTTATTGAACTGCCAATCGGCAAATACCCCCTGAATTTACTGTCAATATTGACTAAAAACAGCGGTAAATTGCCCCTCATATTAAAATACAAAACCGAAAATGGCGAAATGGTAAAAATTAAGGCGGGAGCAAAATTTGGCCTGTCTTTTAACGCTGATTTAGCGGAAAGATTGAATACAGAAACGGGGTGTCTGTTGAGATGGGTGTGATACCAGTTCCCATTGCCAATGCTACAAATGCTCGTGCGAATGCGGCTGTTTGCGGCATGTTGCGCTACCGCTTTTGCACAACAGCAATGTGATTTGGTATGACAGCGGTATTCTTTTCATATCAAAATTACGTTTCGCAATTTCGATATGAAATATTTCTGTAGCGCGGCCTGTTTTTCAGCTTTGCTGAGGTATATAGCAGTTCCACTTTTTGTTGTCATTCCTTCTATAGTTCACATTTGCGCTTTCCATTTCGCTTTTAATGGAGGCTCACTCCATTACCAGCGCAGCCTAGAAACGAAGTGCCTACCCCTTGGCAATCCCGCCTCTTTGCCTGGCAAATGCCCCGTGGACCAGTTGTGACAACCACCCAAAGTTAAATTGCTATAGTCAATGGACTTCAGGATAGGAACAAGCCGCCCTATGGATAGGCATCCAAAAAACCAGTCGCCTCGCCCTAAAAACGGCGCGAATGCGCTAGGCTGCGCCGATAATGAAGCGAACCGCCGACAGGAACGCTTGCGATGCCGTATCCGCAGCTAGGCGGTGAGCGGAATGGGAGGCGCAGGCAATGCATACCTTTTGTTACGACCGTCAAGTCCATTTGCTATATAGCAATTCAACTTTGAG
>JAITCJ010000090.1 GCA_031283145.1 Holophagales bacterium
GTACGTTCCGTCCTGTATCTGCGGATTCGCTTGAAGTAAATCAAGGAACAGAGGCCAAGTTAAATGACTATAGCCAATCAACTTTATAGCCAATCAACTTTAAAATCATCCTGTTTATCCAAGTGGGAGGCACTTCGTTTCAAGGCTGCGCTAGTGAAGTGAGCCGCCGTCAGGAATGGAGGCAAATCGCCGTTGGCGCTGGCGCTGCGGGGCAGCGACAGTGACTTTACGGCGATTGACTCCATTAAAAGGCAAATCGCCGTTGGATTTGGTGTTGCGAGGCAATGACAGTGACTTTGCGGCGATTGACCACGTTAAAAGCGGAACGGCAACGCAGACGAAAGGCACAGGGCAACGTACCGTTTTAAAGTTGTTTCACTATAGCAATTCAACTTTGGGTTGTCACAACTGCTCCACGGGGTGTTTTCCAGGCAAAGACACGGGATTGACAAGGGGTAGGCACTTCGTTTCTAGGCTACGCTGGTAATGGAGTGATACCAAATCACATTGCTGTTGTGCAAAAGCGGTAGCGTAACATGCCGCAAACAGCCGCATTTGCGCGACCATTTGTAGCATTGGCAATGGGAACTGGTATGAGCCGCCGAAGGCGGAGAGCGGAATGGAAAGCGCAACTGTGAACTATAGAAGGAATGGCAACAAAAGTGGAACTGCTATATAAGTCTCATATATAGCGTTTTTCGCTTTTAGAGCAGTTCAATTACAAAAAATTGAACTGCTCTATTTCACGCCGGCGCGTAAAATGGCGGCGGCTTCCCGCAATTTGCTTAAATCTCCGAATTTGCCTTGGAATTGTCTGCCTGATCCGCCGCCTTTCCCATTCAATACAGCGGCTGCTTCGCGGCCTAATTTTGGTATGTCGGCTTCGCAGGCGCTTCCGGCGGCAAGGCTGAAAAAGGCGTTCCCGTCTTTTTCAGCGGTCACAAAGATTGCGCGGTTGTTATCAAGCTCAAGCAGCAGACGAACGATTTTTTGCAAAAAACCGGCGTCTTTGTTTTCAAAGTGACGGACCAACAAGGTTCCCGGCTCCGCGGCCATGAACTTCGCGTACAGATCGGCTAACTCATCCTCCGTATGGCGCAGGGAGCGTTCCAACTCCTTTTCATGGGCTATGCGCTGCTCAATGGCGGCAGCCAGGGCATCGTCCGGACGCCCTAAAATGGTCCTCAGTTGGTGTCCGCGCTGTTCATGGGCTTCCATGCGGTCGCGGAGCCTCTTGCCAAAAATGAAAAACAGCCGCGTTCCGCCGCGAATCGGCTCCGCGCTGAGCAATTTCAAGCATTCAAGTTCCGATGTTGACGACATATGGGTGCCGCCGCATGTGTTTATGTCCAGACCTTGTATCTCAACCAGGCGGACGTCGCCCTGATGACCATCGGGCAGACCGCGTGAGCGTACGTCGCGCGTTTTGTATTCTTCCTGAGTCACCCAGAACGCGCTGACGCTTCTTGCGGCGATAATTTCCCCGATAACGGCTTCTTCCAGTTCATGACGCTGACCCCGCGTGATTTGGGGAGCGTCAAGCTCAATATCACAGAGGTCGGGACCCAGATGAAAAGCCGTCGTAGCCCAGCCGAAACGGCCGCGCGCGACAGCGGTGAGCAGGTGCTGACCGGTGTGCTGCTGCATGTGATCAAAACGGCGCTTCCAGTCCAAGTGCACTTCTGTTGGTCCTGGTTCCAGTAAGCTGTCAACAATGTGTATGTCTTCGCGTGTGTCTCCGCTATGCCCGTGAATGACGTCCAGCACATTGGCGCTGCCTATGCGTCCGCGGTCGCCCGGCTGTCCTCCGCCTTCCGGAAACAGTATTGAGTCTTCGAGGACAACGCAATAATATCCTTTGTTCTCAAAAACTTTAAGTATGTTGGTCTTCAACTCCCTGGCGTATGCGTCGGTTTCAAAGGTTTTACGCTCTCTCATACAAAAACCGTATCAGTGAATTTTGATATTTCCATAATAAAATTTGACGGGATGCTGAATCAAACTGCTCTAAAATGTCATAAAGGCCCTTGCTAAAGCCTGTGGGCTAAATAATTCGCGGATTCAACTTTATAGTCCCGCCGCAGGAACCAAAAATGAATATCCAGGTTTATAAGCTCCCGTACGCTCAGGACTTGCCTCTCCCCTCCCGCGCTACACCTCATTCCGCCGGCATGGACTTGAGGGCGGCATTACCGGCGGATCAGTCCGTGGTTTTGCTCCCCGGCGACCGCTACCTTGTGCCAACAGGTCTGGCGATGGCCATACCGGTTGGTTTTGAGGCTCAAATCCGCCCCAGATCAGGTTTGGCGCTCAAGGCCGGCGTCACAGTTTTGAACGCGCCAGGCACCATAGACGCGGATTATCGGAATGAAGTGATGGTTTTACTAGTGAACCACGGTCAAACCCCATTTGAAATCAGGCGGGGAGACAGGATTGCGCAGATGCTGATAGCTCCGGTTCCCGAATGTTCGTGGATTCCGGTTGAGAATGCCGATGACCTGGGAGATACAGAGCGCGGACTGGGTGGGTACGGGTCAACGGGGATGTGATACTATTTCCCATTTTTGTCGCGCGAAAATGGGAAATATTGCCTTGCAAAATCACGTATTGAGCCGATCTTTATCACATTTTAAACAGGAAATTCTATGAGATTGTATTATAGACAATGAACCTGAAAAACAGTGCGCAGTCTGTTTTTCAGGTTCATCCTTACTCCACTGTGGTTTGAGACCCCGGCCTTGCTGCGGATACGGCATCGCAAGCGTTCCTTCAGGCCGGAACAGCCACGCGCCCTGCCTTAAAAGGCGGGGTATCATTGCGGGGCTGATGTTTGGCAGGGGACGCAAACCCCTGCCAAACATTCATAACGCATGGGCCTAAAGGCCCATGCCTCTTTATTGCTTGAGAGCGCTTTCCCAGAGATTGCTGTACACTTGGACAGGAGGTAATCATGCTCAAACGCTTCTTGGCTTCGGCCGCTTTTGCTGTAATGCTTGGTATCCAATCCATTTCTTTGCTGGCCGAGGACTTGGTTATAGATTTCAAGTCCAAACAAAGCGGATCGTTTGGATCAGTTAGCTACACAGTTACAGCGTATTACTCAAGCCAGTATCATCTCCGCAAATATCACAATAGCCGCGAAGATGACCTGACTGATTATGTGAACTCTGTCAAATACCACATTAATCACGGGGAAAAGACCATTAAAAAATACACGCTTGAGGACGCAATCAAGTATGACGAAGTTCTTGCTAAGGCCAAGCTGGATATGCCTGAGAAGTTTGAAATTAATCTTGACGAAGAGATGAAACATTTCATTAGCATGGAAGAAAATATTGATGAATTAATGAGAAAACTCATTGATGAAAACAATGAGCCGACAGTAAAGAAAACTGGCGCGGAAAAGGTTCTAAAGAGAAAATGCGACAAGTGGAAAGCTTCTTTGGGCAATATTATAAGCCTTGAAGTAAGCCTTGACCCTACGCTGATTCCGCCGGAGCCTCAAAATATTGAGGTTGACAGGGTGTTGACTAATGCCCTTTCAAAGGTGACCATGAGACTTTCTGAGAAAGCGCGTAACCCGGACGGCGGGACTACATTAAAAAGGCAAGCAAAAGTTCTTATTTGGTCTAAAGTCCTGAAACTGGAAGAAGAAGCTACCAGAGTTGTCCAAGGCCCGATTCCGGCTTCTGTATTTGAACTGCCCAAGGGCTATACGATGGAAGACGAAGGTAAAAAAAAGCTGGAGAAGCTGATTGAAACGCTGGCCGGCATGACGCGCTGACGCTGTGGCGATTTTTGCTTTTATTGCTTTTTTCTGCAAGCAAATCATGGCATAACAGTTCAGCTATGAAAAGTTGAACCGCTATATTACCGCTTAAAATAAAATTCTTTTCTTGACATGGATGTTTCATTGTTCAACAATACTCATGGACACTCAATTGGACAGGAGGTAACCATGTTCAAACGCTTCTTGGCTTCGGCCGCTTTTGCTGTGATGCTTGGCGCTTTTACGTTTCTTGGCGCCCAATCCCCTGCGGGACAGAAACTCTACGCTTTCTATGCTACTCAAACGGGCAGAGAACTTAATGTGGTTCTGGACAATTTGACCACCACTGTTCATGGAAACGGCACTAAAACAGTAGTAATTGATCTGTCTTATCAATTTAACGACGGGGTCACAGCTCCCGTAACAATTACGCTGTTGCCAGATGAGACCGTCACAGCGGAAGGGTTTGAATATCTAACGCAGCTTCTGAATTCCAGACCGGAATTTTCTACTCATTTTGATAAAGCCATAGTCGGGAACGCCATAATACTTGCTCCGGGCATTGATCTTGATACTCCGTATGATCCATTTAATCCGGGTGGCATATTTGATCCAAGTTCTCCAAACATGCCGCTGGACATCATATGTAAACCAAATGAGATTATCGCGTATGGTTTCTGGTCAACTATCTGGGACTGGATTTGTGGTCAGCTCCATAACCCTGGGGTAATTTACAGTTATGATTTCCCCTCTGGAGCGTTACACGTTGCTTTAAAAGTGGGATATAACGCAAAGCAAGGATGGAACATTAGCATTGGTATTGAAGCGAGCGATCTCCTCAAATGAAGCGTTTTCTCCAAATTCCGTTACTTTGCCTTATGGCGTCCATTTCTTTGCCGGCCGAGGACTTGGTTATAGATTTCAAGTCCAAACAAAGCGGATCGTTTGGATCAGTTAGCTACACAGTTACAGCGTATTACTCAAGCCAGTATTGTCTCAGCAAAGATAATAATAGCCACAAGGACTACTTGGATGATTATGTGAACTCTGTCAGGTACCGCATTAATCACGGGGAAAAGACCATTAAAAAATACACGCTTGAGGACGCAATCAAGTATGACGAAGTTCTTGCTAAGGCCAAGCTGGATATGCCTGAGAAGTTCGAAATTAATCTTGATGAAGAGATGAAACATTTCATCAGCATGGAAGAAAATATTGATGAATTAATGAGAAAACTCATTGATGAAAACAATGAGCCGACAGTAAAGAAAACCGGCACGGAAAAGGTTCT
>JAITCJ010000115.1 GCA_031283145.1 Holophagales bacterium
AGAGCCAGTTGCAAAACGCCAGTTTTGCAACTTCAACGGAGTTGATAGGCTGTGCCAGAATGAAGCCGGACGCGACACTGGAGCGGACGGCATCATTACGGGCGCAGACAGAAACGGGGTTTTGCAATTACCTCTGTATTTAGAATTAGATTTGGGGTCAAAGCTAAACCTAGGTTCCGCCAGGGAAAGTAGGGGTGTCCGCTGTGCAGATCATTGCGGCTCATTTTTTTCAAAATTGGATGCCCTCTGTAAGCCGCTCGTGTGTAAAATGTTACAGTGTTAAAACGATTCCAGGACAGCAGTCCATAGTTTTCGGAGAAATGACGTGGCTAAGACACCTTCTGCACCCCGAGTAGCGGCCATTGTAGGCCCTTTCATGTCCGGCAAGACTTCTGTTTTAGAGGGGTTACTGCTCACTTGCGGCGCCGTCAACCGCAAAGGGTCTGTAAAGGAAGGGAACACAGTCGGCGATTCCTCCCCGGAAGCCCGTGAACGCCAGATGGGCATTGAAGCAAATCTGGCCACGACCAGTTTTGTGGGGGACGCATGGACTTTTATTGATTGCCCCGGATCAGTTGAGTTTCAACAGGAGTGCGCCGGCCCCTTGGCCATTGCCGATGCCGCTGTGGTTGTGGTCGAAGCCGATCCGAACCGCGCAATGATGGCTGCTTCTGTTTTGCGCTATTTGGAAGCGAATAAAATTCCAAGGGCCATATTTGTAAACAAGATGGATGCCCCGGACGCTCCCGCTAATCTAAAGACCACATTAGAGGCGCTTGCGGCTTGGTCCGGTAAGCCCTTGGTGCAGCGCATGTATCCAATCACAGAAGGCGATGCGTTAAAAGGCTATGTTGACTTAGCCCTTGAACGGGCTTTCCACTACAATCCAAGCACACATAACGATGTACTAGTTGAGATTCCGGGCGCAATCAAAGAGGACGTCGTTGTCCGCCGTCAGGAAATGCTGGAAGCTGTCTGCGGCCTTGACGACGCGCTCATGGAAAAGCTGCTGGCGGACGAGGTGCCAAGTCTGGAAGAGATATACTCAACACTTGCCAAAGGATTCAAAGAAGGGGCAATAGTTCCTGTCCTGTTTGGAACCGCTGAAAAATGCGGCGGTATGCTGAGGCTGCTCAAGCTGTTGCGCCACGAGGTTCCTGAATACTCAGAGACGATGAAGAGAAACAACTTGGTTCCAGAGGGAGATATACTGGCTCAAGTCTGGAAAACCGTCCACGCCCAGCACATCGGCAAGCAGAACTATGTCAGAGTTTGGAAGGGTGAACTGGCCGACAGCAGTACTCTGGCCGGCGTCAGAGTTTCAGGTCTCAATAAAATTTTTGGTTCCAAGCAGGAAAAGATCACAAAGGGCACACCGGGCGAAGTCGTGGCGCTTGGCAGAATGGACCCAATCAAGACGGGCGATTGCCTAAGTCCGGCCTCTGCTGTCATAGCGATTCCATTTCCGGAGCCGCCGCAGCCGGTGATGCCTTTCAGTCTGAAAGCCGCCAAGAGCGGTGAGGAGGTCAAGTTATCCGCCGCGCTGGGCAAGCTCCTTGAGGAAGACCTCAGCTACCGTTTGGAACAGAACCTGGAAACCCAGGAACGTGTTTTATGGGGGATGGGCGAAATCCATCTCAAAAACGCGGTCAATCGTTTAAAGAATAAATACAACGTGGAAGTGGCTTCTGAAAAACCACTTGTCCCCTACCGTGAAACCATAAAGAAAAATTGTGAAGTGCAGGGAAAGCACAAGCGGCAGTCAGGCGGACACGGCCAATACGGCGATGTTCATTTCCGTATTAAGCCGTTGCCGCGCGGCAGCGGTATTGAGTTTATTGATTCAATTGTCGGCGGCGTCGTCCCGCGCAACTACATACCGGCTGTTGAAGAAGGTATGCGGGACTATTGCAGACAAGGCCCGTTTGGCTTCCCTGTTGTTGATATTTCAGTTGAGCTGTTCTTCGGCAGTTATCACGATGTGGATTCATCCGACATGGCTTTCAAAACCGCCGCCCGCATTGGTATGCAGGAGGGTTTATTAAAGTGTTCGCCAGTTCTGCTGGAGCCAATTCTCAAGGTACAGATAAGCGTTCCCAATGAACACACCAGTAAAGCGCAGCGCCTTGTTACAGGGCATCGCGCGGGTCAGATTCTCGGCTTTGACGCCAAGCCGGATTGGCCAAATTGGGATGTGGTTGACGCCTACCTGCCCCAAAGTGAAATGAATGACCTCATTATTGAAATCCGTTCCCAGACAATGGGCGTCGGGTTCTTTACATGGGTATTTGACCACTTGCAGGAACTGGAAGGCCGCGAAGCTGAAAAAATTGTGGAAACCCGCAAGAAAGCATTGGAAGGATAATAATTAATATCCCCGCTTGGGTATTAATTTATTAATATAGCGCCAGTGCGATCCCGCCAGATGCGAATTTTCAGCTTCCGTCTCATACCAGTTCCCATTGCCAATGCTACAAATGGTCGTGCGAATGCGGCTGTTTGCGGCATGTTGCGCTACCGATTTTGCACAACAGCAATGTGATTTGGTATCAAAATGTCTGAGAAACCCAGACATGTAGTCAACGGACTTCAGAATAGGAACAAGCCGCCCTGTAGATAGGCGTCCAAAAAACCAGTCGCCTCGCCCTGAAAACAGCGCGAATGCGCCAGACTGCGCCGATAATGGAGTGAACCGCCGATAGGTGGTGAGCGGAATGGGAGGCGTAGGCAATGCATACCTTTTGTTACGACTGTCAAGTCCGTTTGCTATAATTATACCAGCGGTAATAATCGCGCGCGATCAAAGAAATGGAACCTGAATGACCAATCCCCTGAGAGTACTGGTTGTTGACGATGACCCTGGAATGAGAGAAGGCATGGCTCTCAGCCTGAAGAGAGCCGGTTTCGTGTGTGAGCAGGCCAGAAGCGGCGAAGACGCCCTGAAAATGACAAGACCGGGGGCTTTTGACGCTGTGGTGACAGACCTTCGCATGACTGGTATTGACGGACTCCAGCTCACTGCCAGACTAAAGGCTCTCGACCCGGCTCTGCCGGTGCTTCTGGTTACGGCTTTCGGAAGCCTGGACACGGCCAGGGAGGCCATGCGTCTGGGGGCATTTGATTATCTGTCCAAACCGTTCAGTCCGGGCGAGCTGGTAAACGCTGTAGAAAAATCCCTCAGAACCGATGAAAAACTGAAAGCGAAAGAAGCCGCGGAAGCCCCGGTGATACTCACCCAGGACCCGGCGCTGGCTGAAACCCTTGTTTTAGCCAGACGAGCGGCGGATAGCCGAGCGACTATACTGATACAGGCCGAAAGCGGAACAGGCAAAGAACTGTTTGCCAAGTTGATACACGCCGCCAGCCCGCGCCGTAAAGGCCCATTTGTGGCTATTAATTGCGCCGCCATACCTGAAAACCTCTTGGAATCTGAATTGTTTGGATATGAACGTGGCGCTTTTACCGGCGCTACGACTTCTAAAGTGGGCCGTTTTGAACAAGCTGAGGGCGGAACTCTGGTTTTAGATGAAATAGGCGAATTGCCACTTGCTCTGCAAGGCAAACTCCTCCGAGCTATTCAGGAGCGCGTAGTTGACAGGCTTGGCGGGACGAAACCAATAACCATAGATGTTCGCATAATTGCCCTCACAAACCGAGATTTAGCCCAAGAGGCCAAAGAGGGAAGATTCAGGGAAGACCTCTACTACCGTTTGAACGTAATTCCGCTCAGACTGCCGCC
>JAITCJ010000159.1 GCA_031283145.1 Holophagales bacterium
TCTTTCAGATGCCCTTGGCACTCCTATGCGTTTTATACTGACAGGCGGAGAAAAGTCTGATTACACACAGGCCGTATTTTTGCTTGAAGGGGAAAAGGCAGACGCGGTATTAGCAGATATCAGTTGGCCGCCATCCTATTATGGCTAAAATAAATGTCGACAGAATCTAGGCTAGGCGGCTCTGCTGGACTAATAATCCCGTGCGGTCTTAGATAACATTTTTGTCAATTAAGTGGTTGTATAGCGCCTTTCACTTTATGCGCTGAAAGATTGTCCAGAATCAACGTGTCATCTTTTTTCATTGCGGGCGCAAGACATTCTTTGACATAAATAGTGAAAAATTCGCCGTTTAACGTGCCTTTGTATATCAGCGGAACGGAATTTTGATATGGAACCGCTATAGAATTGAAATCAGGTTTTGGAGTAGATGTAATGCAATCTCAACTTAATCAATATAGGGATGCCCGTTTAAATAAACTTGAAAAAATCAAAGAGCTGGGTATTGAAGCATGGCCTTTGAAAGCGCGGCGGACTCATGGAATATCTGGCATAGCCGCCGATTATGGCGATGCGGAAAAATGGACTGCCGAGCGGCTGGAACAAAATAAGATCGCCGTTTCTGTAATGGGCCGTTTGATTTCATTCAGAGAAATGGGGAAAAGCATTTTTGGGCACATAAGTGAAAACGGGCAAAAGTTGCAAGCCTTTTTTCGCAAAAACGATTTAGATGAAGCTGACACAAAAACCTGGGAACTCCTTAAGTTGCTTGACTTGGGTGATTTTATCAGCGTTGACGGCTCCTTGATGCGAACCAAGACAGGCGAGCTGAGCGTTCGAGTTCGTACAGTACAGTTTTTGAGCAAGGCCCTCTTGCCACTGCCTGAAAAATGGCATGGGTTACAGGACAAGGAGCAGCGCTATCGCCAGCGCTATTTGGATTTGACCGCTAATCCGGACGTCATGGACACTTTCCAAAAGCGGAGCCGCATCCTTGCCGCGATTCGGCGCGAAATGGAATTAATGGGATACCTGGAAGTCGAAACCCCCATGATGCAACCCATTCCCGGCGGCGCGACCGCTCGGCCTTTTATAACCCATCACAACGCGTTGGATATTGATCTTTACATGAGAATCGCGCCGGAACTGTATTTAAAGCGGCTTATTGTGGGCGGGTTTGAAAAGGTTTTTGAAATAAACCGAAGTTTCCGAAACGAAGGCCTGAGCCAGCGCCATAATCCTGAGTTCACCATGCTGGAGTGCTACGCTGCCGGTCAGGACTTGAGAGACATGATGGAAGTTACGGAGCGCGTCTTTCGCGCCAGCGCCGTCAGGGTGATGGGTTCAGACACATTGGCCTATGCTGGAAATGAGATCAGCTATGCTGTCCCATTTCGCAGGATGACTTTCAAAGACGCCATATCGGTCTATGGAAGTATTGAAAGACTGCGGCTTGACAACCCCGATGAAATTGTGAAACTGGCGCGTGAATGTCATGTTCAGGACATTGACAAAAAGACGGCGGGCACGCTGCTGGGCGACCTGTTTGAACACCATGCGGAAAAACATCTGATTCAGCCGACCTTTATAGTTGACCACCCCATTGAGCTTTCACCGCTTACCAAGGAACTGCCGGATCAGCCCGGCTTTGTGGATCGTTTCGAGCTGTTTGTCGCCGGCATGGAACTGGCGAACGCGTACTCCGAGTTAAATGACCCAATAGTTCAACTGAAGCGATTCCAGGATCAGTTAGCTGAACGCGAAGCGGGTAATGATGAAGCAATGCTGTTGGATATGGATTTTGTTATCAGTCTGGAACACGGCTTTCCGCCTTGCGGGGGGCTTGGAATCGGGATTGACCGTCTTGTAATGCTCATGACAGACAATCAGAGCATACGCGACGTTATACTGTTCCCATTGATGCGTCCGCAAACTCATCAGACAGACTTATAGTCAACAAACCTGAAGACAGGCTGTCCTGTGTTTTTCAGATTTATTGAGAGCGCTTTCCCAGAGGTTGCGCTACACAAAATCTTTGTATATAGCCAGTCAACTTTAAAATCATCCTGTTTATCCAAGTGGGAGGCACTTCGTTTCAAGGCTGCGCTTTCGTTACGCGAGCCGCCGACAGGAATGCGGACAAATCGCCGTTGGATTTGGCGTTGCGAGGCAACGACAGTGACTTTACGGCGATTGACCGCATTAAAAGCGGAACGGTAGCGCAGACGAAAGGCACAAGGCAACGTACCGTTTTAAAGTTGTTTCACTATATAAGTGTCGCGTTTCGGTATAGAATTGGAATGAGTGGGGTTGCTATGGAATCTTGGTTTGCTTCGCTTTCCGGTACAGACCGCTTTTTCTTAATTTGCGCCACCGCAGGCGCGCTCGGTGTGTTGTTGCGCCTTATAAGCCAAGTCCTGGGGTTTGCCGGAGGAGCTTTGGACGGTGACGCTAGTGTTGATTTGGGCGATGGCGCGGCAAATGCCGATGCGCATCATTTGAGCGATGGCTTTAAGATAATCAGTGTCCACGGCCTTGCCGCGTTCTTTATGATGTTTGGCCTGGTAGGGTTTGCCATGAACAGGGAAAATCACGCTCCAGTGATAGTTTCCATAATTTCAGGAGTAATAGCGGGCGCAGCCTCGGTTTGGATAATAGCCAAGCTGTTTCAAATGGCAAACAAGCTCCAAAGCGTTGGGAACCTCGACATTAACAAAGCTGTCGGCTGCCGAGGGCTTGTATATATGCGGATACCAAAGGGCGCGTCGGGGCGCGTGATGCTGAATATAGGCGGCCGCCAGCGCGAAATAGACGCCGTGCATGTAGGCGGCGAAGAAGTGGCCACCGGAACGCCGATAGAGGTGGTCAGGCTTGACGAAAACCTGGCTGTGGTGGATTTCTCACATTAAAGGTATAGTCAATTATAGCCAATCAACTTTAAAATCATCCTGTTTATTCAAGTGGGAGGCACTTCGTTTCAAGGCTGCGCTGTAGTGAAGTGAGCCGCCGACAGGCGGTGAACGGAACGGTAGCGCAGACGAAAGTCACAAGGCAACGTACCGTTTTAAAGTTGTTTCACTATAACCTTAAAAGCAACACGAACATAGATCGTCCGCCTTGCTGCCATGCGAAATACTTGACTTGGCATTGTTGAGCCGGTCGTGAAATCCATGTTTCGCGGACGGCTCTCAAGTTGAGTAATTGCTTAATTATCCGTATCCATCTCGCACTGAGCGATGACAGTGATGATTGCGTCCTCCATGCCCTCCGGCGGGTATTTGTACTTTTTCAGCAGTTTCTTGATCACGCGGCGCATACCGGCGCGGGCGGATTCTTTCTTTTGCCAGTCCACAGTACGATTATTGCGAAGCAATTCGGCAAGTTCACGGGTCATCGCCAAGAGTTCCTCGTTTTGATAGACGTCCTTTATGGCTTCGGGGCGGGTCAGCGCGTCGTAATACGCCAACTCGTCTTTGGTCAGTCCCATCGCGTCGCCTTTCGCGTGGGCGTTTGCTATATCTTTCGCCATCTTTATCAGTTCGGCGATGACTTCTTCATTGGAGAGCATGCCATTGAGATAAGCTTTCATAGCGCGGGAGAGCATTTCGGAGAACTTCTCGCTCTTAACAATGTTCGTCCGGCGGTAGAGTAATACCTGCTCAGCGAGCAGCTTTTTTAATATCTCAACAGCGATGTTCCGCTCTTTCATTTTGGATATTTCATCAAGGAACTGCGGATCGAACAGAGAAAAGTCCGTACCCACATCCGAGAACAGATTGATGACGCCATCGCTTTGAATGCTTGCTTTCAATAATTCATTGACGCGATCATTTATTTCTTTCAGCGACAGAGGCTTGCTTTCGCTCGTTATGCGGGTGAGAAGCGTACGTACTACCTCAAAATATGCCGCCTCGAATCGCTGTTTCGCGGTGAGCAGCGAACGACATAGTGACAATGCCTGCCGGAGAAGCATAGACTCTTTGATGAACAAATCTTTCTTGTCAAGCGTTTCAGCATATTCCATTGGTGTCTCGGCCGCCCCCAGCCAGTCGTAGTCATTTCTGACAGTGCCGGATTTCGGTTTCTCCGCGCCCGACAGAAAATTCACGCCGCCCATGATGACCTTCGCACGTACAAGGTCGTTTTCGGCTGACATAAACGCCGAATAGTCAAAACCATGGAATATGCCGCGGCAAACTTCCAGCTTTTCAATGAATTTCGGCAGGGCTGTTTTGACAATGTCAGGATCGCCATAGTTGTTTCTGTCGCGTTTAGTGTAGTCATTCATCGCCTTTTTCAATGCCGATGCGATACCGACATAGTCAACCACCAATCCGCCCTCTTTGTCTTTATAAACGCGGTTGACGCGGGCGATTGCCTGCATAAGGTAATGATCCGACATAGGCTTATAAACGTACATCGTGGCAAGGGATGGCACATCAAAGCCAGTCAGCCACATATCCACAACTATGGCGATTTTCAGCGGGCTGTCATTGTCCTTGATTTTTTTGCCATCTCTTCGCGGCGGCGATTGTCGCCGATAATATCGCGCCATTCTTCGGGGTCTCTGTTGTTCACTGTCATAACAACGCCGACTTTCTCCGTCCATTCAGGGCGGAGTTCAAGCAGTTTGCGATAAATGTTCATAGCAATGGGGCTGGAGTAGGCTACAATCATCGCCTTGCCTGTCAGTAAATATTGGCGGTCCTCATAGTGCTTGATAATGTCCTCACAGAGAGTGGTTATTGTCTGCTCCGCGCCGATTATGGATTCTATCCGGCTTAGTTCTTTCTTGCTTTTTTCGATTGCGTAAGGCTCGGCGTTCCGCGCCATAATGTCGTACTCGGCGTCAATAAGCCGTAAGACGTCTTCGTCCAGGTTCAGATGGATAACGCGGCTTTCGTATAACACGGGGCGGGTCGCGCCGTCCTGTACAGCTTGTGTTATATCATAGATGTCAATGTAGTCGCCAAATACCTCAACGGTGGAGCGGTCTTTGCTTGAAATTGGCGTGCCTGTGAACCCTATGTAGGTCGCGTTGGGCAGACTGTCACGAATAATACGAGCCGCGCCGACAACAACTTTTGCCTCTTCTTCTCCTGTCTCGTTTTTCACAAAGCGGATTTTTTCTTCCAGTCCGTACTGTCCGCGGTGAGCTTCATCCGCCATGACAACGATATTTCGCCGTTCGGAGAGAGGTTCGGCAAATTCCTCAAACTTCTGCATCGTGGTGAAGATAATACCATTTGCCTGCCTTCCCGCAAGCAGTCCTTTCAGGTGAACGCGGCTTTTGGCTTGCTGAGGGGTTTGCCGCAGAAACGCCGCGCATTTAACGAATTGGTCGAATAATTGATCATCGAGATCGTTGCGGTCTGTAATGAGCACGATTGTAGGTGAGTTCAGCGCTTCTTGCAGCAGGTGGGCGAAAAACACCATTGACAGCGACTTTCCGCTGCCCTGCGTGTGCCAGAACACTCCGCCCTTGCCGTCTTTTACGGTGGCTTGGTAGTGGAAGCGACAGCTTTCCGCACAGCGAAATACTG
>JAITCJ010000029.1 GCA_031283145.1 Holophagales bacterium
AGCGGACCGCCCAATGAGGCAAAGGTTTTTTGAAACAGGCTGAAAATTGACGGCGCGTCTTCGCCAATACGGGCATTTTTCAAGTCTGCAAAGCGTTTTTCATCATTTTCCGCCAGCGCCCAGCATAGGGCGTGACGCAGCGCGAATCCTCTGATGATTGGGTGTACGGACCTGTCCAGCAAACGGTCTTCCCAACAAAGGCGAGCGATTGAGTCCCATTTCCCATTGCGGACATTGGCCTGTCCAAAGCGCCAGAGCGCCATTTGAGAACCTGAAAGCCGCAAAATTATTTTGTTAAGGATGCGTTTTGTGGGCATTACCTCTGTGTTCAGAAATTTGATAATTCCCGCCGCCTCTTTTCCTTCAGAGCTATTGGCCGCAAAAGCGGAAACAGGCAAAGACAAATTGACTGCGCTGTGGAGCCATTGGAGCTTGGCCTGGTCTAATGCTCTTTTGTGAGAAAGCCTTGGTAAATCAATACTGACGCCGTAATCAAATGCATCCAGAATTTCATATTCCAGTGTTTCTAATGCCGCCGCTTCAGTTTCAGGCGTCTGTATTGCTGGCGGATTGATCAAGGTGGCCGTAATAAATAGCATTGACGCGCTCCGTGAACACATGGATGGAACAGCTTAATTTTGAGCATACAGTAATTTCATCAAGATGCCTTCATGGAGGCTGCTTTGCCATGTGCTACAATGCTTTTTTAAGCTATCCTCCGCCTAATAAAATGCGGCGTTTGGTTTTGTGGGAGCCCGTTTTTATGCTTGATTTTATGTCTTCAGCAGGTCGTTTAGCCGTGGCGCTTGATGTACCCTCAGCCGCCGAAGCCATTGAACTTGCGGAATGCCTTTCCGGAAAAGTCGGTGTTTTAAAAGTCGGCTTAGAATTGTTCTGCGCGGAAGGCCCGGATATTGTCAGGGAGATTCAAAAATTCGCGCCGGTATTCTTAGACTTAAAACTTCATGACATTCCAACGACAGTGGTACGCGCGTTAAACGCCGTTCTTGGGTTAAACCCGCTGTTAGTCAATGTACACGCCCTCGGTGGTCTGAATATGATGAGGAAAGCATCGGAATTAGTAAAAACGCATCGTCAAAATGGCGGCAGAACTCATCTGTTAGCCGTAACCATATTGACCAGTATGGACAAATTAGATTTAGAACAACTGAACCTGATGGGCGAACCATCGGAAATGGCGCTGCGCCTCGCCTGTTTGGCAAAGAGCGCGGGATGCGATGGAGTTGTTTGTTCAGCTCAGGAATCCGCTTCTCTGCGTACAGAATGCGGCGCTGAATTTCTGCTTCTCACGCCCGGCATACGCCCCAAGGGCGCCGAAACCCAGGATCAAGTCAGGGTTGTTACCCCTATCGAAGCCCTCAAAGCAGGATCAAACTGGATTGTTGTTGGCCGCCCCATAACACACGCGCCGGATCCCGCGGCGGCAGCGGCGGCTATTCTTTCAGAAATGGCGGGGGTTGATCCAAGATGAACTCCGTCACGCCTTTGATTTTTCGGGCAAGCTCGGCTCAAATAGCTGTCGTCATTACTTTGGTTCTGGGGTGTTTGCTTGTCACAGGGTACGGCATGTCATTGATGTTTAAAAACTTATCCGAAATTTGGTACCAACTCAAACTGGCTCAAAGTCAAAGCGGCGAATCAACTGTTTTGATTTGGATAAGCCTGATTGCAGGGTGTTTTGTCATGTTAATCGCGGGTGTTGTTCTTTTGCTGGCTGTACTGGCGCTCGTACTCATTGAGGGGACTCAAGTCCTGGTTGATGAATTTGGAATATCGGTTGAATGTCCCCTTTTGCCCGGACCGATCGCGCGGATATTCGGAGTGGGCCGCCTCTCATGGAAAAAAGTAACAAAGATTGAACGGCGTAAAATGTACTTTGTACTGCGCGGTGAAACAGCCCCAAACAAGTCGTCGAGTAAAGAAACGATTAAATTTTTACTGGTTGATAATCTTGAATATTTAATATTCATTATCATGGAGCGCAGTCCAAACTTGAAGCTAGACATTTAAAAATTTTTGTTCATTCATACTGGCATTGAGATGGCATTTCAGATATTCTGATAGTTCCAAGTAGGAGTTGACTATGAGATTACTCAATACCGCAGCCGCCATTGCTCTTGCCGGCGCGGGGCTTATGGCTCAAACGCCAATCCAGAGCTATGTTCAGCAGTTTCATGACGTTAAACTGGAACTCGACAACATGATGGCTGCTTTGCAGTACAAAGAGGTTGTTGAAAAAATTAAAGCCATTCTTCCGCCCGTCACTCCGGCTTTTGAAAAGGATCCTGACAATCCTCAAATTGGGATAAACAGCTATCTTGGGCTTAACGCCATTCAGTCTTTTCATGTATATATGGGCCGCGCTCTGGTTATGTCCGGCGACATTGAAGGAGCTATTTTAAACTTCAAGGAAGCCGAACAAATCGCTAATCAGAACGCCGTTGATATTGAAGGCGTTTTATCTCCGTTAATAAACGCTTGGACCGCCACGGTTGAACAAAACACAAAGGACCTGGGGGAAGCGGCTCAAATAAAAAAAGAGATTGAAGCCAAAGCCAAAAAAACCAAAGCAGAAGAAGAAACATTGGTCTTGATCGAAAAAAATACGGCCGTCTGGGAAGAAAATCTAAAAAGAGCGCCTGCTATTATTGAGCAGCTAAATGGAATGATCAATGGCGCGAAGGAAGACACAACAAAATTTGGACCCGCTATCGCGGCCATAGCAACCAACCTGGAATCTGAAAACGAATTAATTGTATCTAAGTTCAACGGCAACACAGCCGCGTATGTCACTTCTGTGGCGGGTACAAAAGAAAACATCGACAGCTTACAAACTCAAGCGGATAAAATTAAATTCCTGAACCGCCTGTTAGTCTTGGACCCGCAAAACACAACTGCTCAGAAACAGCTTGATATAGTCCTTGGCAAAGCCGAACCGGAGCCTGAAAAACCCGCTCCCGCAAAAACCACTCGGCCCGCTCCCAAAAGTCCAGCAAAGAAGTAGTCCGATATGCGCGGTTTTTTAAGCGCTATTATCACAATAGCGATAGCGTTGCTCATCAATATTCCGGCAACCGCGCAAAGTTTGCTTACTCAGTGGAAAAATGTAAGACCCGCCTGGGAAGCGAGCCTGGATGTCGGCGATGGGCAAAAGGTAAGGCAGGCGGCTGAAGTATTGCTGAGAAATCCTGATATACAAATCCGTCAGTCAAATTACAACGAGATGCACGCAAAAGTGGCCGTTCTTGGTATTGCCGCAAGGGGCGCGGTTCTTGAGGGCGATTGGCCTGGAGCCGCGTCGCTGTTAGAGCAAGCCGCAGAAACGGCACAGTTTAACTACGCCGCCACAAGCGAAATTTTATTAGAGCTGCGTAGACAGCACGAAGCAAAAATTCTTGACTGGAGAGAGCTAATCCAGCCACAGGAAGAACAACTGCGCTGGCTTAAAGACCAGCCTGGGCTTCGCAGTGAACAGATTGATCAGCGCGCCCAAATTGAGTCTTTTCTCGCGGAACACAACAACGCAGTCTCAAACAGCGAGCAGTCAATTAAAGACATTGACGAGATATTGTATATTTTAAAGACAGAACATGAAACATGCGCCAAGTCATTAATTGAATGGAGTGATTTTCTACTGAAGGAACGCACGGATATTCAGGAACTCGGCTCGTCTGAAAAATATGTGACCGAAAAACTGGCTCAGGTTCAAGGTGATGGCAACAGATCCAGCTTTGAGCGTATTTCCTATGCCAGACGCCTGTTGAGACTTGACCCTAAAAATCAATCGTGTCAACAATTTTTAAACACGCTGCTCGACAGCGTCAAAAAAGTCGAACCTGCCGCAAACCAAAATAAAGCGCCTCAAAATGCCGCGAAAAACTCGAATCCAGCTAAATCTGTAAAATCCCCTCCCCCCCAAAAAAATAAATAAATCGCAAAAGTATGACACATTCCCCGGCGATTTGCCTTGGCGTTGATCCAGGTTCTCTTGCCTGCGGGTGGGCTGTTGTCTCTCGCTTAGGCTCCAGATTGGAATTACTGGACGCCGGCGTCATACGCAACCCCAGAGGCCAGGAATTTTATCAAAGAGTTTTACAAATACACCAACGTCTTGGCGAGGCCATAACAAAATACAAACCCCAGTTTGTCGCCGTAGAAAGCCCGTTTGTTGAAAAAAACGCCGCTACCGCGCTAAAACTTGGCCAAATAAGAGGCGGGATACTGCTAACCGCCGCCCTGTACGGCCTGCCGGTGGGCGATTACAACCCCATGCAAGTAAAAAAAGCCGTCAGTGGTTACGGCTGGGCCGTAAAAGAACAAGTTGGCCGAATGGTCATGACACTGCTTAACCTCAAAGAGCCGCTGTCGTCGGACGCCGCGGACGCCGCCGCTGTCGCCATCGGGCATTTACTTGCCACGAGGAATTCAAGCCACACCATTGGCAAAGAACCTAACACTGTCGCAGCCGCCTTATAAACTCAGCGCTGTTCACCACATAGCGCGTATGTTTGCCCTCGCCGATTCGTCCGGTTTCATCCCACATCTCACCTTTAAACGAAAGGCGTTTGCCTTCCACGGCAACAACTTCCACCGTACATCGCACTTTCGCGCCTATGGGCGTTGCTTTAAGGTGTTTTACAAATACTTCTGTGCCAACAGTGCCAAAACCATCCGGCAGATGTGGGTCAACAACCAAAAGCGCCGTTTGTTCAAAGAGAGCGACCAGGGATGGCGTACTGAATACGTCCAATGCCCCGGAAGCCACAGCGGCGGCTGATTCACGCGGCTCTGTCACTTTTTCAAACGTGTTGGTTGTGCCGACAGATATGGCAAGCTCCATAATTACTCCTGTTTGAAATCAATTATACCGTGCCAGAATTGCTATCCACCCGCCTTCCTGAGTCGCCTTTATTGGTTTCAGGCCGCTGACAGCAAGGTTCAGAAGTGCCTCGTCCTGTCTATCAGCCAAAATGCCGCTGACGATCAAATACCCATTTGTCGCAAGCTTTTGAAGCATCAGCGGCAGAAGTTCCTGAATCGTCTCCAACAGTATATTGGCCAATAATAAGTTGTACTTCCTGTTTAAACGCGGGTTTTCCAGAGTTCCGATAAAGGGCGAAAAGGGGGTTGCGTGTCTCGCCGCTGCGGAATTCATTTGAATAAATTCCGTCATCGCCGGTCCGCAATCGGGGTCAATATCAAACGCCGTTATATCATCAGCGCCAAGCAAATGGGCCGCAAAAGCCAAAATTCCGGTGCCGGAGCCAATATCCAGTACAGGGTCATTCAGCTTTTTCTCAAGGGCTAAATCTTCCAGCAAGCCCATGCAAAGTCGCGTGGTTTCGTGCCCGCCTGTGCCAAAAGCCAAGCCAGGGTTTATAACCAGCGGAATACGGCCCGGGGGCGCTGGCTCTTCATTCCATAGGGGCCGGATAAAGAAAACGCGCCCAACATCAAACGCCCCAAACCCTTCGCGGCTCCTGGCCAGCCAGTCTTCATCGGCAAAGCGCTCCGCGCTTATCACTGAAACTCCATCAAAAACTGACAGTTCCTCCACGTCAGGGGGTGCGGCATTCGGCGGAAAGTAGGCGTAAAAACTCATGGAGGGATCGGCGTCCCTGTACGTTGCGGACGCGCCGCGCTCAAGGAGCCAGTCAGTGACCGCGTCCTCTTGATCCGGCGGCATTTTCATCAGCCAACGTGTGTGCAACGGCGCTCCGCTCATATGTGACTTCAGTCTTAGAAGTTTTTACACCAACTGGCCTAATTGGGATTACCACATCCGATTTTAATGGGGTCCTTTTTTGAGATGCCAGATAAACGAGATTTTTCAAGAAATCAGCATAGCCTGGTTTTATGTAACCTGGTTTTATATAATTTGGTGAAATATAATCCAGAATAGTTGCTTTGCTGTATTTTGGGATTGACAACAGTGACATATCTTCAGGTTGCAATCCACCCCACCAGTTATTGTTAGGGCTAAAGTCTAATATTATCTCAATGCTAAATCTTTTGTTAAACGCGTAGCCAATACCTACGCCATAAGTCAGACCCGATGAGCTTTTTGAGCCTTTTTCTCTGTCTCTTTCATTATACCAGTCCCATAACATATTTTCAAAGCCCACTGTGACAAGGGCAAAAAAGCCGGAGTCATGCTCGGCAAAGCTCCAAATGCCGTCCACAGCCATGTCCCATTTGTTCAAGTCATGTTTTACATCCACATAGTATTTATCTGTCTTCCGGCCAAAAATTATGTAATCCACACTTCCGCGAATCGCAAATTTATTAGTCAAAGGCTTTTTCCCGAATACAGACAAGCCAAAGCCCGCAGAGGCAATGTCTGACAAACTTCCGACGGGAATTACATAAGACAATCCAGCGCCAAATCTCAAGGCGTCTTTGTCTTCTGGGGTTGCCTGCCCTGTGACCGCCGCTTTAGCTTTTAGACGGGTTGTAGGCATCAGGAGCGAGGCGCTGACGACAAGCAGGGAGCCGAGTATCTTGAGTTTTCTCATAGGTTCCCCCGGAGAGAAAAGGGTTATGCCCTGAATTATTATCAGTCAAACTCATTTAGTCAAGGTGAAACTTTATTTTTCAGGTTGATTGACTATATAGCAATTTTCGCTTTTATTGCTTACACAACGGTAGGCAGAGCACTCTACAAGCAATAAGCGGCCAGGATTTACAAGTCAATCCCGGCATAGCAATTCAACTACAAAGTGTTGAACTGCTATATAATCTGCTTTATATGGACACTCCCCTTTCTGTCAAACGCTTTTTGGAGCAGCTCAAGATTCATACGGAGCCGCGCTTCGCTCATGTCTGCCTTGTTGGGGAAGTATCCAACTTCCGCTCATCGGAGCGTCATTGGTATTTCACTCTTAAAGAAGAAGGCGCGGCTCTTTCGTGCGCGGTATGGATGACAAATCAAAAGCGGTTGAAGCACATACCGAGGGATGGCGAGCGAGTTGTAATCAAGGGGAGCTTGAACGTATATGTTTCAGGCGGGAGTTTCACTCTGGCCGTCACTCAATGCGAATTGGCCGGTATAGGCGATTTGCGGCAAAGACTGCGCGAACTTGAGGCAATGCTGCGCTCGGATGGCGTCTTTGACAGGCCAAAGCGCGAACTGCCGCGCCTTCCCAAAAAAATTGCTGTTATAGCCGCTCTGGGCGGCGCGGCGCTGCGGGACATACTTGAAGTTACACACAATCGCGCTCCTGGCATTGACATCATGGTTTTTCCGGCGGCGGCTCAGGGAGAGTCATGCGTTATGGAAAATCTGATGGCCTTGCAGGAAGCCCAGGATGAATATTGGGGATGCGATGTTGTATTGATGGCCCGCGGCGGAGGAAGCCCGGAAGACTTATGGAGTTACAATGACCCTGACCTGGCGCGAGCCGTCTCATCCTGCCGCTTGCCAATCATCACCGGCGTAGGGCATGAAATAGACCTGACGCTGGTTGACCTGGCCTCGGACAAACGCGCGGCCACGCCAAGCCAGGCGGCGGAATTTGTAACGCCTGACCGTAGTCTGCTCTGGTCAGAACTCGTGCGCAAAACAGAACGGCTCAACAGGTACATGGACTGGCGCCTGCGCGGCCTTGAAACAACATTGAACCTGCTGACAGATCAAGGCTTGGAGCGCCTTGACCCGCTTGATGGCCATCGGAAGTACTTGGCCCAATTAGCGGCGCGCCTTGAACGCGCCGTGCCTTACAGACGATTGGATATTGAGGACGCGCGCCTGGACATGCTCCGGCAAAGATTGCGGCTTACCGGCCCCAACGCTGTAAGATGGGCTTCAAGCAAAATCAAAGGGCATATAAGACGACTGGATTCAGTCATTGGACACACGCTTGAGCAGAGCGCCCGCCGTCTGGAGGTAGCTCTTGCCAATCTAAAAGGGCAGAACCCAGTAAGCCCGTTAAGTAAAGGATTTGCGCTGGTGCGCGACCAGGAGAACAACCAGGTTAAATTATCCGTTGGAATAAAAACGGGAGCCAAATTGCGTTTAGAGTGGAAAGATGGAGGCAGATCGGTAATCGTTGAGTGAGGGGCAATCCAGATGCTTGTAAAAAAAATGAACCTTGTCCGCCAAGCGCTGTTTTGCGCCGCTTTCGCGCTTTCAGCGTACGCGCAGCGTCACGCCGATCCATTCATTGGCACGGGAGGCCACGGACACACATATCCCGGAGCGGCCCTTCCATTTGGCATGGTACAGTTAAGTCCTGACAACGAACACCCCAACAGCGGCATGTCAGGCTGGGACTGGTGCAGCGGCTATAACTACGCGTCAAACATAATCACAGGATTCAGCCATACACACCTGAGCGGCACAGGCATTGGAGACCTCTGCGACATCCTGCTTGCCCCCAGGCCATATAGGTTGGCGGATGACGCTTTCGTGGGGAAAAAGATTCAGGATTCCGCCCTGCTCTTTGACCACGCGGACGAAGTGGCAAAGCCCGGCTATTACAGCGTAAAGTTCAGTAAAGACGGCATACAGGCAGAGATGACAGTCACAGAGCGCGTTGGTATGCACAAGTACCGGTTTCCGGCGGACAAACCGGCGTCACTGGTATTGGATTTGGGGTACGCGATAAATTGGGATAAAGCTGTTGACACACATGTAAAACAAACAGGACCCGCGCTCTTCGCCGGCCACAGGCATTCAAAAGGCTGGGCCGCGGATCAAAAACTGTTTTTTGTCATGTATCTTGACCGTAAACCGGATGAAGTGCGTTACATAAAGGCCGATCAGCTCATTCAAAATACTCAGGATGGAGCGCAAGGCGACAATATCAGATTAATCTTGACCTTTCAGCGCGGCGGCCAGGTTCAGGTGAAAGTCGGCCTTTCATCGGTTGACGAACTAGGCGCTTTCAACAACGTCCAAAAAGAACTGCCCCACTGGAACTTTGACAAAGTCCGCAAACAGGCCGCCAGCGCCTGGAATCAGCTATTAAACCGAGTTCAGGCAGCACACAACAATACATCAGACGCCCAGGTCTTTGACACAGCCCTCTATCACGCTTTTCTTGCCCCTAACGCTTTCAGCGACGCGGACGGGCGTTACAGAGGAATAGACGGAAACATCCATAGCGCCAATGGATACACCTATAGTAGCACTTTCAGCCTCTGGGACACATTCAGGGCCAGCCATTCGCTCTTTACGCTGCTCACGCCCGAAAGAGTTGATGGATATGTAAAAACAATGCTGGCCTTTCAAAAACAGAAAGGGCAACTGCCCAACTGGGCGCTCTGGAACAACGAATCCCACTGCATGATTGGCTACCATGCCGTTCCGGTATTAGTCGAAGCGTATTTAAAAGGCTTAACCACAGCCGACGGGCAGGAAATACTCGACGCGTGTATAGCCATGGCGGATCGCGACGTGGAAGGTATTAAGAGTTACCGCGAACTGGGCTTTGTTGACGCTGAAACAGAAAACGAATCCTGCGCTAGAACATTGGAATATGCCTATGACGACAGTTGTATAGCCCGTCTCGCGGAAAAACTCGGCAATGCGGATGTCGCGGATAGATTTAGAAAACGCGCGCTGAACTTCCGCAACGTATTCGACGCCCAAACGGGGTTTATGAGAGGGAAAAAAGCGGACGGCTCTTGGGCGGAGCCATTCGATCCCATTGCCTCTGACCACCGCAAAAGCCCGTATTGCGAAGGCAACGCCTGGCAGTGGACATGGTCTGTGCCGCATCATCCCGCCGAGCTTGTGAATTTATTCGGAGGCAGGGAAAATTTCGCGGCCAAATTGGATACCTTATTTGACATGCCATCCGAACTGAGCGGCGAAGCGGTAAGCCCGGATATAAGCGGAATGATAGGCCAGCTTGCGCAGGGAAACGAGCCAAGTCACCACATAGCTTACATGTACGCTTGGGTCGGCCAGCCCTGGAAAACCCAGGCAAGAGCGCGTCAAATAATGGAACAGCTCTACAAGCCTGGTCCGGAGGGTCTCTGCGGAAATGACGATTGCGGACAGATGTCGGCATGGTATGTATTCAGCGCCCTGGGTTTTTATCCCGTTGATCCCGCTAGCGGCATATACGTGCTGGGCAGTCCCAGGGTCAAGTCGGCCAAGCTGAACTTTCCTGATGGAAAAACTTTCACAATACAGGCCAACAATCAAAGTCCCCAAAACATCTATGTCCAATCCGTTACCTTGAACGGCAAACCACTGAACCGCGCCTATATAAGACATCAGGAAATCATAGGCGGCGGCAAGCTGGTATTCAACATGGGGCCGGAAATCAACACTGACCTTGGGGAAATGGAAGCGCCTCCGTGGTTTTAGATAGAGATTTCATACCAAGCCGCAATCAAACGGAATCCCGTTTAGAGAGTGTTTCAAAAGGGGTTATAGCAATTCCACTTATTGTAGTCCATAGCCACAATGCCTAATCCAGTTTTCAATATCTTTGGGTTTAATCGCGTCCAGAGCCTCGGTGATGGCTGGGATAAGTGTATCTCTCGTTATGGCCTTTGCTTTGCGTAAGCAGGCTTTCACTTTAGACCACGCGTGTTCTATTGGATTGAAATCCTGGGAATACACAGGGAGAAATACAACATTGATACCTTTATCAATAAGTGGCTGTATAGCACCTTTCACTTTGTGCGCTGAAAGATTGTCCAGAATCAATGTGTCACCTTTTTTCATTGTGGGCATAAGGCATTCTTTGATATAAATAGTGAAAAATTCGCCCTTTAACGTGCCTTTGTATATCAATGGAGCAATAATTCCGTTCATACCCAGTGCCCCCATGACAGAAGTCTTTTCATACCAAGTCGCGTTCACTTGCGGGCGGCGATTGCTCGCCGCCATACCAACTTGCAATCAAACGTAATGCCGTTTGATTGCAAGTTGGTATCAAACCGAACGTCCAGCACATATAGCCAATCAACTTTTAAACTGTCCTGCTAATTCAAGTGGGAGGCACTTCGTTTCAAGGCTGCGCCGTAGTGAAACGAACCGCCGACAGGCGGTGAGCGGAACGGTAGCGCAGACGAAAACCACAAGGCAACGTACCGTTTTAAAGTTGTTTCACTATAGCAGTATAAGAAAACAAACCATCATCAAAGCCAAGGCCATCCCCACCCAGGGCATTAAGCCATTTGGAGAGGCAAAATGTATTGGATATGCTCCATTCCACCCGATTTATTGACAAAGCCCCTGCCGAGGCATACGCCACATTGCTGGATGAAGGCAAATATCGCTGTTCCATAAGGACTATGTATCGCATTCTAAGCAAAACAGGAGAGGTAAAGAAACACCGTAATCAGGCTAGACATCCCCAATATAAAGCGCTGAAATTATAGCAGTTCAATTTTTTGTAGTTGAACTGCTATGCCGGGATTTATACCAATTCCCATTGCCAATGCTACAAATGGTCGTGCGAGTGCGGCTGTTTGCGGCATGTTGTGCTACCGCTTTTGCACAATAGCAATGTGATTTGGTATTACTTGTAAATCCCGGCCGCTTATTGCTTGTAGAGTGCTCTGCCCACCGTTGTGCAAGCAATAAAAGCGAAAATTGCTATATCAGTTCAATTGCGAAGTGTTGAATTGCTATAAAGCGCTCTCAACGAACCTGAAAAACAGAGCGCAGCCTGTTTTTCAGGTTCGTTGACTAAAAAAACTGCGGCGTTTTCATCGTTTCCCTGACTTCCGCCATAGTACTCACGGCCACAGCGCGGGCGCTGTCCGCGCCGTTTTTGAGTATGGCCTCCAGGTTGGAAGTATTTTTCAGGTGGTCTTCTATGTGCGTCCTAAGAGGCTCAAGGCGTTCTATGAGCTTTTCGGCCAGACGCTTTTTGCAGTCAAAACAGCCTATTCCTGCCTTTGGACACTCCTGGGCTATTTCATCCACGGTTTCACCGGCGCTGAACAGCTTGTGGAACGTAAAGGCGGTACACGCTCCTGGGCTGCCGGGATCCGTCCTGCGCGCTCTGGCGGTGTCAGAGGCCATTTGACGCGTACACTTATGCAGTATCTGATCCGGCGTATCCCGCAGATATATTCCGTTATCGTAAGTCTTGGACATCTTGCGCCCGTCAAGGCCGGGGACCCTGTGAGCCTGTGTCAGCACAGCCTGGGGGTCAGGAAAGACTTCCTTTTTATACAAAAAATTAAAGCGGCGGCCAATCTCCCTGGTCAGCTCAAGATGGAACATCTGATCTTCACCCACAGGCACCTTATGCGCTTTGTAAATCAGTATGTCAGCGGCCTGTAGTATGGGATAGCCGAGAAAACCGTAGCTCCCCAGGTCAGCTTCGCTGTTTTGCAGTTTCTCCTTATACGTGGGAACCCTCTCCACCCACGAAAGGGGCGTTATCATGCTTAACAGCAAGTGCAATTCAGCGTGTTCTTTTATTTGGCTCTGGGCAAATAGAGCCGACTTTTCAGGATCCAGGCCGACGGCCAAAAAGGTCGCCGCCACTTCGTATATGGCGGGTATTATGGAATCAGTGCTGTCGAATCTGGATGTAAGGGAGTGCCAGTCGGCAATCATGTAATATGTCTTGAATTCATTTTGCAGCTTAACGTAGTTTTCGATAGCGCCGACCAAATTGCCAAGATGAAGCGAACCTGAAGGCTGGACGCCGGATAAAACAGTCTGCATAAGATAACTCCATGATAAGTCAGGGCGGCCATTGAAATTAAATGAACAGCCGCATCATCGGGCTGATGTAAAAAGTATCCGCGGCCATGAAAAGTGGAAATAGTATATATTTTAATTCGCCGACAAGAAAGAGTACCAATATGACAATGGTGAGTATCGGCTGTATTTTGTCAAGAGCGGGTACTAATCTCCATGGCAGAAAACCGCGCATGATGCTCGCGCCGTCCAGCGGACCGAAAGGCAGCAGGTTAAATATAGCCAACCCGACATTTATGCTTATCATCCTGCCTAAAAACGTGATTAAAAAAATTGAGCTCATATCAAAGTCCGGACGCTCAGTGAATCGCTCCACGGGAAGATACATGGCGGCCATGAATATATTCTGTTTGAGCGCCGACAAATCAGATGTACCCGCATCCAGGCCGGAGAGGAGAAAATTAACAGTTATGGCCAAGGCCGGTATGCAAATCAGCGAGAGAAGCAGGTTTGACGCCGGGCCCGCGCCCGCGACCATGGCCATAGCAACCCTCTGAGTAAATTTTCGGCTCAGATTGCGCGGGTCAACAGGCACGGGCTTTGCCCATCCAAGCACCCGCCAGCCGGTGAACATGCCCAGCAACGGGAGAACGACCGTCCCCAGTAAATCAATGTGCGCCATCGGATTGAGCGTCATGCGCCCAAGGCGCTTTGCCGTGTCGTCATTCAGCCTGTAAGCGGACGCCGCGTGAGCGCACTCATGGACGCTGAGACTTAAAAGCAGAGCTAAATAGCTGACGATAATGGTTTGAAGTGGTACAGATTGAAGCACAGGTTCCCCGGTCGGATTCAGTCACAGCGGTCAGTTTCATTTTATACTAATTTTACAAGCAAATGACGGCACGGCAGTTCAATCGCGAAAAGTTGAATCTGTTAAAATAGTGGCAGCGCTAGACCATGTAAGTAATGGCTATCGCCTTTAATGAAAGCTTAAATTTCCCAGGGAGGCTGCATTGAACTGGTACTTGAATCTAAAAACCAAGGGGAAGCTGATGCTGGCTTTCGTCTGCGTGATGGTCTTCACGCTCGTGGTGAGCGTCATATCTATCCGGGCTTTCTGGCAGCAAGATGCGGCGGACAATCACCTGTACAAGGTCGGCGTCCAGGGCAAAGGTTTTGCCGTCGTCGCGGAAGAAGTCAGGAAACTGGCCGAGCGCAGCGCGTCGTCCGCCAAGGAAATCGCTCAGTACAACATAGACGCCCGCAATTCAGTCCAGCGCGGAGAGGAGATGGTAGCCACCACGGTGGAGCTGTTGGACAAGATCAAGACAAACCTGGATCAGTTCGCCATACAGACAAGGGAGTCAGTGGCCTCGACCAAGGAGCAGTCCAAGGCCGGACTCGAAGTATCCAAGCAAGTTGACAACAGCGTGAGCGAGTCGGCCTCAGTAGCCGCAGCGGCTTCAGAGATGGGGCCACCACCGGCGAAGTAGCCCACACAGCCTCAGAGCTTGCGAATCTCGCCGCCAACCTGCAAGACCAGGTACGCAAGTTCAAACTGGCGTAAGCAAACAGCAAGCCTGAAAAACAAGTTGTCCTCTGTTTTTCAGGCTTGCCGAGAGCGTTTTCCAGGAGGTATATAGCCATTCAACTTTAAAATCATCCTGTTTATCCAAGTGAGGCGCAGACGAAAGCCACATGGCAACGTACCGTTTTAAAGTTGTTTCACTATAGCATCCGAAGATCGCCCCAAAAACTTTCATATCAAAATCGCGTTCCGCGATTTTGATATGAAACCGCTAAATCACTATCTTTTCGTGAACCAGTTGTTTTTCGCGGAAGCGGCTCCAGCGCAGAGGCGAGCAGTCTATAGTCTGGTATTTCCCCGTTACGACGAGTTCGGCCAGGCAGAGACCGGCGGCTGGGCTTTCCATAGCCCCGTGTCCCGAATAGCCTACCTGGAGAAGGAGGCCGGAGTGTTCCTCATGCCATCCCAAAATAGCGTTGTGATCATCCGTCACCGTGTCATAAAAACTCGCCCATCCGCTCTTCAGCTTGCATACGGATGTGCTTGGTATGCGTTCCTGCATTAGCAGATTTACTTCCTGCACATAGTAATCAGGCTCAAATTCCGCGTCAAAGGTATCCGGCGAATCATGCTTTGCTCTGCCGATCATAAGGTTGCCCGCTTCTTCTTTGAAGTAAATTCCCTTATCAATAATAGACATGGGAATCTCCAGCCATTTTGGATTCTGGTCCGGGAAATCAGTAATAAACAGCATACGCTTCTGGCAGATGATGGGCATCCTGTGATCCTGCGGAACGCCGCTACGCTCCAGCAGTTGGTTTGTCCAGGGGCCTGAGCACAGAGCCACTATGCCTCCCTTGATGGTTTCCTCGGTTCCCGAAGCATCCTTAATGACAACGCCCTCCGCTCGGCCCTTGGTATCAAAGAGCACTTTTAAGACTTCAGCGCGAAGCTGGATGGCGGGCTTATTGGCAAACTCGGCTGACTTTTCAAAATAGCCGACAGCCGCCTGGCTTGGATCAAAAGCGCCGCAGTCCTTGCCGAACACGCCGCCGACGATAGGCTCAAACTCAATGTATTCCGCCACGTCGGGGTCCATATGATCAATGCCGCACTTCAGGCCCGGTATTTTGGCTTCAATCTGTTCAGGCTTCCAAAGTTCAAAATTTACGCCATTTTCAGCCCAAATCCCGGCGGCGTCCGGAATGCGTTCCCACGCCTTAGCGTAGTATGTGAACAAATAGCCCGTTTGCTTAAAACCACAGCTAACGCCTATTTCGGCCTTATATCCCTTGAGCATGTCAATGCTCTTGGAACAGAGCTGCTGATTGATGGAAGTAGTCCACAAATTGCGGAAACCGCCGGCGCTGAAAGCGGATGGCCCCTGAGCCAGAGCGTCCAACCTGTCCACAACAAGAACGGAACCCTTGAAGCCCAGTTTTAAAAGGTTATAGACCAGCGAGCCGGAGCCAATCCCGGCCCCAACCACAATCATGTCGAACGTACGCATTTGCGCCTCCAAGTAGTTCACATGGCCTTTCCGCCATACATATTATATACAGTGAAACAACTTTCAAACTGTACGTTGCTCAGTAGTTTTCACATGCGCCTATATAGTATTTTTCGCTTTTATTACTTGTTTAACGGCAGGCAGAGCACTCCTACAAGCAATACGCGGCCGTGATTTGCAAACAAATCCCGGCATAGCAGTTCAAATACGAAAAGTTGAACTGCTATAGTTCCGCCGTTTAATCTAATCAGCCGCCGTGAAGTGTTGGAGTAGTTGCGTTAGCGAAAGGGTTAAATCGCTTTAATACACTTTCACATTTTTGGCGTCTTTTGGCGGCAGTCTGTCTGAAATTGTCGCCCTGCCATTAACGTCTTCCCAGTAGTACACGGGCTTGTGGGGCGCTGTTGTTTGTTCAGACGTTTTTGCGGATTCATTAGACGCCATTTTGTTATCGGTATTCTGAAGATTCGCGTTTGCGTTAATCAAAAAACCACCGCGTCCCTTTTTCAGGTAATCTATAGCGCCTTTGGCGTCTGGATCCGCGACTACAGACTTGCTTTCCCACAAACGCATTACTTTGGGAACATAAGCTATTGTTTCAGCAAACGGAGGGATGCCATTGTGTTTTTTAACAGCGTTTTCCCCCGCGTTGTACGCGGCAATCGCTTTTGTGTAATCGCGGTCGAAAAAATCTATCAGCCAGCGCAAATACTTAACGCCGCCTGTGATATTTTGAACCGGATCAAAGGGATCAACGACATTAAATCGCTTTGCCGTAGCCGGAATCAACTGCATCAATCCCATAGCCCCTTTTCGGCTGTGCGCGTTTTCATAAAACGCGCTTTCAACTTGAATTACCGCTCGAACCAACCATGTATCAACGCCGTGTTCGACGGCAATTTGATCAATTAGTGAAATCATCTCCGGACTGCGAAGCACCTGAGACATTTGCGACTTTGTAATCGCCAGTTTGATCGGTCCTGCTTTCACATCCATCAAGACAAAACCTTTGCCCCTCATATGGTCGGGCGGCAAATTATTTATTACCATCTGTCCATTGCGGCCTAAATACGTATAGTAATACTGCTGTGCTTGCCGTTGAGCAAAGAGGGGGGATAAAAATATCAGGACTGAAGCGAGACATCTGAACAACATAACCATATTGTAACACTCTCAATGAATTTCTGTAAAGCGTTCTGAATGTGAGATTGATTCAAGGGGTATAATGTTTTTGTTCAATGTCTTGATATATAGTGAAACAACTTTAAAACGGTACGTTGCCCTGTGGCTTTTGTCTGCGTTGCCGTTCCGCTTTTAATGGAAT
>JAITCJ010000064.1 GCA_031283145.1 Holophagales bacterium
TCAATCGCCGTAAAGTCACTGTCGTTGCCTCGCAACGCCAGTGCCAACGGCGATTTGCCTCCATTCCTGTCGGCGGTTCACGTAACGAAAGCGCAGCCTTGAAACGAAGTGCCTCCCACTTTGATAAATAGGATGATTTTAAAGTTGACTGGCTATAGGCCGGAACAGCCACGCGCCCCGCCCTGAAAGGCGGGGTATCACTGCGGGGCGGATGTTTGGCGGGGGACGCAAACCCCTGCCAAACATTCATAGCGCCTGGGCCTAAAGGCCCATGTGCTATGAATGCTATTGAAGTTTTTTGGGGATCACTTCAGGCATCTATATCTGAGCTTTCGCCTGAGCTTTGGAAAGAAGAACAGCAAATTGACAAATGGCTTCAGCCATCCTGGCAGTTTCTTCAATGTTCGCCAGCCTTCTTTTATGGGTCCTTTGCGCAGCACGAACTGTATCTGGGCCAATGCCTTGCCTTGAGTTTGATCCCATCCTTTTAAGGTGTAGTCATAGTGATTGTCCTGCACGGCTATCCTGACGGGATAACAATCGGGCAATTCCCTGATCAGGTCCAGGACATTTATTGATACCGGCGACCAGCTTTTTTGCTTAGAGATGGTGAACGTCCATTTGTGGTCAGGGTTTGACAGCGATGGCCAGGTTCCCATTTCGTACAGGTCTTCATCCGGCACTATGATATACATATGCCCGCCGTCTTTCACCAGACGCCACCAGTCTTTCAGGGCGTCAAAGGGGTTCAGCGTGTGTTCCAGGCAGTGTGAAGAGAACACGTAATCGAAACTGTCTTTAACATAGTCGGTTATGTGGTTGGCGTCCCCGTCCTGCTTGTCGAAGCGCCGCGCATCCGAGAAAACGGGATGTGTACCGCAGCCTACGTCTATGCCTTTCCCACGCAGAATACGCCTTCCCAAATCCCCAAACACCTTTTTTGTCTTTAACGCCTCTCTCATCATCTGTACCCAAGAGAGGTGATGTAATACTCTTTAAGCCTGATAAGCGCTTCCCAGAGATTATAAATTTTTTATTTGAATGGTTTATTGAGAGAAAGAGAGTGGGATGATAAATAAATGATTCATGCGATTTGTCATCAAAGAATCATTAACAGCTCAAGCACGGAAAAATCTGTCCCCTGTCCTCTCGCGGCATTAAATGCATCCTTAACCAAACCAAAAATCGGCGCATTTTTTATTTAACTTTAGCTGATGTGATTTTGTCAAGAATTTTGCTATACACAAAAAAATCGCTTTTTTTTCAAAAATATTTGCATTTTGAGTTGACTATGTTCGCCAAGAATACATACTTGTAATTGAAGGGAACATTCACAGCGGACAGCGGCGGTCGAGAGCGGCCGTTTCGGGTTCACTTTTCCTTTAACAGAGTCAGACACAGCACGGAGGAGAGATGACAAATAACACAGGCAGCGGCAAAGTGCCCGAGGGCTACATAAAAGATGCCAGAAACGCCCTCATACCCATAGAAAACGTCCGTGAAATAGATTTAAAGCGCGACGCCCTCGTCAAAGAGCTGATCGCTGAGGCCAGGGAACACGCGGGGATATTGAGCGCTTTCAGGAACGCCGCGCAGGACGCCATAGGCGAGTTTGTGAGCGAGAGCGCCAGGCGGCTCAAGACCAAAGTTGGCGGAATCAAAGGCAATGTGACGCTAATGAGTTTTGACGGTCAGTACAAAGTAGTTTCGGCCTGCGCCGATCAAATAGTCTTTGACGAAAGGCTGGGCGTGGCCAAGGAGTTAATAGACAAGTGCATCAAAGCCTGGTCGAGTGGCGCGAGCACCAACCTCTTGGCCCTGGTCAACAAAGCCTTTCAGGTTGACGCCAAAGGCGGCGTGAACACAAAACGCATACTGGAGCTAAAACAGTTGGACATAGACGATCCCACCTGGAAAAAAGCCATGGAAGCCATAAGCCAGGCCGTGCAAATAGTAGCCAGCAAAAACTATCTGCGCTTTTACGAGCGCGAGCCAAACGGCGAATATAAGCAGATAGCGTTAAACATAGCAAATTAAACAGGTGTGAGATGAAAACAGTGACGATACAAGGACAGATTTTTGATTGGGATGAAACAAACGGCCTGGACCCAAGCGCCATCCTGACGGTTCAGAATTGGATAAAAAAACTGGCTAGGCGCTATTTCGCAAGAGCCGCCAATCTGAATATGGAAATGAATGATTTAATACAGGCGGGCAATATGGGCGCGCTTAAAGCGGCCAGGACATACCGTCCGGAGTACGGCGCAGGCTTTTTGACTTGGGCAAATTTCAAAATCAGTGATGAAATGCGGCGTCTTTGCCGCCATCTCCCCACGCTGAGCCTTGAGGCCGCCGCTGAATCAGCGGAGTATTTGGGCCGATCTGCCGAACACATAGCCGATCCCACGGATCAGACCAAGGGAACGGAGAATAAACTGCTCCTGGGGCAACTTATGAGAAGGCTCAACAAACATGAGCGTGCCCTGCTGACACAGTACTACGGCCTGGGGTCGAAGAGAAAGCCACAATCTTTGAGACTTCTAGGCAAAAAATACGGCGTATCAGCCCAATGCGTCAGCAACCGCGTCAACAGAGCGTTACATAAATTACGGGTATAGAATATAACAAACGAGGCAATATGAACTACAAAGGCACGCCATGTTTTTTAGAATCTCTGGCGGATAAAATAGCGATTAAACTTCAATACAGGCACCATATCCCACGGGACAGCGCCGCGGAGTTTGGTATGGAAGTGGCCGATGAAATGGGGCGGCTCTGGGGCGGACTGTCAATTTATATCCGCAAAAACGGAAAAATAAAAGAAAGACAAAGGGAAATTTATGACGCTTATCTGAAAGAAGGCGTCACACCCGCGCTCTGCCGCAAGTTTGGCCTCACGGAGCAGAGAATTCGCCAGATTATAAAAAATCATATGCTTGCTGACGACAGCGGATATTCAAGCTGATAGAAACCAAAACGGCATCGAGTTCCGGCAGCGGCTGATACTAAATCACATTGCTGTTGTGCGAAAGCGGTAGCGCAACATGCCGCAAACATCCGCATTCGCACGACCATTTGTAGCATTGGCAATGGGAACTGGTATGATACTATAGCAGTTCAACTTTTTGTAGTTGAAGTGCTATGCCGGGATTAAGGACTTATCCTTAAATAGTGTTACAATGTCCCTCGGGTGCGGGTGTCCCGGAGGGGGATATGGGGGTAAAGCCGTGGGAAGTCTCGGACGCGTTCTGGGCCAGGGTGGAGCCGTTGATCCCCCCGCCAGCGCGGGACCCGAACAAGTCGTACAAGAGGGCGCCCGGCGCCGGCAGGAAGAGGAA
>JAITCJ010000048.1 GCA_031283145.1 Holophagales bacterium
TGCGGCACTAGGAATGACTGTGTACGTCCTGCCGACAGCGCCGGTAATATTTGACCATCTTGACCCATTGTCCGTAGAAACCTGCCATTGGTAGGTGGGGGCGGGGATGCCGACAGCGCCGGCGATGAATGTAATTAATACGCCCACAACCCCCGCTGTGTCCTGAGGATGGGCAATGATTTTTGGAGCATAGTTGTCAGTAAATCCCTGCATTTCCCAAACACCGCGGCCATGAGTGCCAACGCGCATAAAGCTGCCATCGGGCGCTATGTAAATATCACGCACAGAAACCAATGGCAGCCCATCGCCAAATCGCTCCCATGTCAGACCCTGATCTGTGGTCCGGTACAGCCCTACATCTGTCCCCGCATAGACGGTGCTGTTGTCTGTCGGATCCACTTTTACAACGTGTACAGGAATACCAAAGGGGAAACCATTTGAATTTGTGATGGAGCCGTCAATAGATATCCACGTTGCGCCGCCGTCCGTGGATTTCCACAGATGGCTTGCGGTAAGTCCGCCTTCACCTCCGCCGACATTCCAAATAGACATACGCACGGAAGACACATAAATAATATTCGGGTTCGCCGTGTCAAAAGCTATATCCGCCATACTGTTAAGGCCGCCGGGGAATCCTGTGAAAGTTCTCCATGTGGCGCCGTTGTCATCCGAAATAGCTGCTCTGCCGCGACGATAAATACCTCCGCCCATGTTTTCGCTGATGTCAAACGTAGCTCCAATCAGGCCCAGCTTTAAATTGGAAGCGCCAAAACCGCGAATAGTGCCGCCCGGCCATCCGTTGTCAGATGTTGGCAGCGCTTTCCACGATGCCCCAAAATCATCGGAAACATAAGGCACTTCTTTAGTGAACGTATATACGCGATTGCCTGTGGGATCGGCCAGCGTGTTGACCAAACTGGTGTGGAAAGGAGCCGTGTCGCTATCGTCCGCACCGGAAATTCCACTTATTGATTGGGTAAAGCTCAAGCCGTTGGCGCTGCGATACACACGCGTGTAGTAAAGCGATCCCAACATTAAATTGCCGTTGTACGGGTGTATTAAACAACCAAAGCCATCACCGCCGATGACGTAGTCATAGGTGCCATCCGCAACTCTGTTTTCAGTCCTCAGTCTGGTGCCTAAATCCTGGAAGCCCGCGATCACTCGATCCCTTGACCCTGGAGGCACGGCCGCCGTGGTGCTGCCAATGTTATAGACAAGTTGGGTCGCGATATTCCTGTTGCGGCGGTGATCAATAATCAAAGGGTCCGATGGCATTTGAGAGTTGTTAATGCCGGTTGGAATTGGAAAAATATCAGGCTGCCGGACAATGGATATGCCGCCATCTGTGCCAATATACAGAGTTTTTGGCCCTTCAGGCGCCCAGGCGTGTATATGCATATCCGCGTGCATGTACTGGCGTCCCTGAGCGATCCAACTGGTCATCTGAGAAAACGTAATGCCGCCGTCCTGCGACCTGTACAAAGAGTAATTGGTACCCACAAAAACTGAATTGGGGTTGTTTGGGTCAACGGCAATCATATGATTATACCTTGTTTGGCGGCCATCGCCGCTCAAACTGAACAGTGTCGGCGCTTCTTGGTATATCCAGGATTTGCCGCCATTGCTAGACTTCATCAGAGCCTTGGGGAAGTTACTGTCATCAGGAATGTCTCCGCTCATATAAAGTCCGTACAAAGTTGAACCGCTCGCGGCTATGGCAATACGTCCAAAACCGTTGACAGGGAAACCCGTACCCATTGTGGCCTTGGTCCAAGTGAGGCCATTATCAGTGGAATAAGCCACGCCGCCGCCGCCATAAACGCCGTAGCCCTGATCTAAGAATTGATAGGTCAAAACCAGGCTGTTGTCTTGCAATTTAATAATGTCCCAGCACGAGGCCATAGTGTTTGGAGGATATGGAGCGTCTGTGTAATTAACCCCGGTGCCATCCTGCAATGGTCCGCTCTGTACGCGGGTAAAGGTCAAACCGCCGTTGACTGAACGGAAAAGCCCCCTGTTGCCCGCCACCAGAACTATGTTGCCCGGAAGCGCCAAAACCGTCTTTACGCGCGTGGTGCTGCCAAGGGAATCACCCCTTGTCCAGGCGGCTCCGCCATTGTTGCTGATAAAGAACCCTCTTCCCTCTGCGGTTGAAGAGCCGCTCATCATATCGCCAAGCGCAAGATAAATTGTATTGGGGTCTTCGGGCTTAAACGCGGCAGAGCCAACTGAGAGGTTCCCTGCGGAGCCGCCTCCTGGCAGACCATCCGTCATTGGTTCCCAGACCCAATCAGTATTGGCTGCAACATTAGCGTTGCCGCAACGCCACAATCCGCCGCCGGCAAAGCCCACATATATTAAATACGGGTTTGTAGGATGAGGCAGTATTACGGTTGGGCGTCCGGTGTCAACTATATTGGCGTCATAGCTGCCATAGTAAACCTGGCTTTGGCCGCGCCAGGGGCCTATGTCTCTCCAGCGCTTTTCCGGAATGCCACCTGCGGCAATGGGAACACCTTTGTTGTACATGGTGGTGCCGGGAATCAGATGCCCCCACTTTTGAATTTCTTTTTCGGCCAACTGTATCTTGTAATCGAGATATTCGGGAGTTACCGGGCCAAACCAATCGTTAAACCATTTGGCGCGGCCAAGCGGATCGTCTTTTTCGGCTTCAATCGCGGCCTTGTCAGAGTCGCTCTTTTGTTTGGCAGCGCCACTGTCTTGAGCAAAAATTTGGGATTTGGCGGCAAACAATATCGTTAGAATAGACCAGTAAAAGATAATAATTTTGGGAAAGCACATCAATGACCTCTAAAAAAGTTATAGCTGATTAACTCAAAAAGTAACACACGTGACACTTGAATCAGCCTGAAATTTTCCGTAAACCAGCCTCTGGGAAAGCACTCTCAAACAACCCGAAAAATAGAGCGCGGCCTGATTTTCAGGTTTGCTGGCGCAAATTATACATCCTGCTCCGGCACAAGCAGAACACGTTGAACCCGTTCCAGGTTTCCCTGAAGTCTTACCAACCTCCACGCGATGACCATTGCGTACCCCAACCAAATCCACAGCAAACGCGGATCGCACGGAGTTCGTTTTAATGGCTCAAGGCCAATATCAGTGAGCAGACCATACAGGAACCAAACGACAATGCCAAAGCCAATCAGCAGGTGTCCCCACCGAATCCAATATGGACGCAAGCCATCTTTGATTTTCCAGCGGAGAAGCAGCCAGCGCGTCAACATGTCACTTGCGGCGCGTTCTGTGTTAATGGCTATTAGTTCATCTGTCAGTGGAGCATAGCTATGCCCTTTCAAAGCTTCCATTTCCGCCGCGCCACCCGCCTGACGCAAGCGCGCGCTGCGGATTTTACCTATACATTCGTCCCAGGCGGCGTCTTCACGCCTTAGCGAGAGGTGAAGGCGCAATATGCCAACCCATAGAATGGCTTGGGCCAGTAACACACCCCAGAGGGCCATCCCTTGCCACCCATAATTGCGAACCAAATCGAAAAACCTGGATAAGTCCATTTGTCTCCTTTTGAGCCATCTGCAAAACTCCGGTTTTGTGACTTCAACGTATTGGACCCTACATTGAACTGCTATATACGGCGCTATTTTTCATATTTTCCCCCTTGCCAGTATGAACAGTGTCCTATCGTCTTTGTTCTGAACCTCAAAGGCTGATACTTGCTGGAAAATAGCTTCACAAGCAGCTCTGGTGGAGCCGGTACCCCAGAACCGCTTTAATTGTTCCGTTAAGCGGTCTATGCCATAGAGGTTTCCGTTGTGATTCATGGCTTCGGTAATGCCGTCGCTGTACATGGCTATCCAATCGCCTGGCTGGAGGGCGCCTTCATATACGTGCCAGCTTGGCAAACATGACGGCAGCATACCCAGCGCTAAACCTGGGGGCATAAGCTGAATGGGCGCTTCAGGAGAAGTCTTGCTCAAGTGGATTGGCGGTGGATGCCCGGCTCTGACGACTTTGAATCGTCCGTCTTCGCGCCATTCGATAATGCACAGGGTAAGAAAATCTTTTGGACTCATCAGGTTTCTCAGTGTGAGATCCATTCCCGCAAGGATTTTTTCCAAAGGTGTGTCGGCTTCTCTGGTGGCAAACTTCAACAAGGCCATTGATTGGCTCATGTAAATAGCGGCGGGCAAACCTTTGCCGCTGATGTCTCCGACGATGGCAATCCATTGGCCCGGAGCGCGCTGCTTGACCCAAAGCAAGTCGCCGCCTGTTTCAGACGCCGGTACTAATCGTAAAGCAATTTGGAATCCCGGAATTTCGGGCGGATTTGATGTGATGAGAGCCTCTTGAATATTGTGTGCGGCTTGTAATTCTTGATCCAGGCGGGTTTTGTCAATCAAGCTCTTATGCATTGACGCTGCTTCAAATAATGCTCCCAGCGTAATAGCCACTTCGCGCAATAGCTCTCGATCTTCACGGCTGTAGTTGAGTTCGGCGTATTTTCCTCCCAGTAATAAAACGCTGTGCGGAAGTTCCCCAGCCATAAGAAGAATCATGATCTGAGCGCCCAAAGTATCCATATAAGTTCTCAGCGATTTGTTTTGGGACATTATCCAATCAGATTCGTCATTGCCCAGGCCGAATACCAACTCACGATTCTCTTTTGCGTATCGGAGCATTGACGGAGGCAGCCTCATCTCCTGGGTACTTTCATATTCATACTGAATTGCGCGATCGGATTTATTTTTATTTATGGGCGGCAATACAACCCTGCCCTTATTTACCGGAAGTATTAAAAGCACTTGCGGTCTAAAGGCTTCCTGTATGGAAACGACTAAACTTTCAAACAGAGCATCGTCGGAAAAGCGTTTTTTTGTTTCCAGCAGATTCCCCAGAATTAAATCACGAGAAGAAGTGACGTCCCTTTTGAATTTTCGGCGCAGAGCGGCCAGAAGCCACCTGAGTATCCAACCTAGCGGAAGTGTTAAAAGTCCTACAATAACGCCCAGTTTGGCCATAGAAATTTTTGTCGGTATGAAAAAAACAAATAACCACGCCAGTGTACATAAATACACGACTGATAAAATACCAAGCGCGACAAAGTAGCTCAACCAGCGGACGATCACTCGGCGGACGTCAAAAAATCCGTGACGCAGTATGGAATAAGCAAATGTCAATGGCAAAAATGGCAGGGGCAAAAAAAAGTAATGGCTGTAACGCATGAAAAATCCGCGGTCAAGCGTTCCAGAGTAAGTTTTGGCCAACCAGATGTAGGCAAGTAAATCCAAAAAGACTGCTATAGTAAACAGTAATGGGGCCATCAAGGCCCTTCTGCGGTGATCGGATATCTTTAAAAAACCTCTCCAGAAGAGCACTACTCCTGCTCCAAGCAAGGCTATCTGGAAAAACCTGCTGGCGGTTTCTAACGCATTGATATTTATTGGCAGTGAATCCAGCAGCAGACGCATTAACCAATACAAATTGCTCAGGCCAAATGCCCCAACATCCACTATCATTACCGGCATTAAGGCCAGGATATTGATGGCGTATGCTCCGACTAAAATAGGACGGTGTTTTCTAATCTCAAATCCATACGGAAATCTGAGAAAAAAATGAAACCACATCGGCGGAAACAAGCCATTAAACAGCAACAAGCAGCATCTTGTAGTTAGTTCAATTCCGATCGGCACCGTGTAAGGGCCTCTGGTAGAAGCCCCCGCCGCCAGAATAAGAGTCAGTACACCTAAGTAATAAAAATGCCTGGCGACTTTGCGCTGAGGCGAGGACAAAACCACCAATAAGCCTATAGCCCAGGATACAAGGCCGGTCAGCAGCAACAGAGCGTTTGTGCTATCGAATACTTTTTTTAACTCGATAGGACGATATACTTTTTGCCCATCCCTTATGACAGTGTATTGAACTGTAGTCCCATCGGGAGTGGAGTTTATAAAAGCCATCATTTTTTGAAGCGTTCTGAAAATTTGCCTTCGATTTTCTTCCGGTGTCAGCTTTTCCGAGTATTCCGGGATTTTTAAGTCATGAATAGCGACAAGCTCATCCCCGTCAAACAAAACCGCGTTATCCGCGGGGCCTTTTTGTATCACCGACCTGATGATGACCTTTGGCCGATTGTTTGACAGAGGATCGTTTGATGGTATGTTTTCAATACTCCAGAGACACTGGTCATCGGAATTTGTGTATATCCACTGAGCCAATGAGAAACTTCCAACAGCAAGAACAAGCGCGATCAGGCTTGTCCAAAAAAGACGCCATCGGATGTTGAGGAATGAGAGATGCAAACTGGACATAGTACAAGCGAGGTTGAAATTAACGAAAAAACATGGCGAATCATCGTCGGCGGAGTCAGACGTCTTGGCCTGGTGTTAGCGAAGTCGTTGTCGGAAAACCACAAACTTGTGCTAACAAGCTCCCAAACTCCCGAAAGAGCGGAGGAAATATCCAAGTTGTCAATTCTCACCGACGTCAGACGCCTCCGTTGGGATGCAAACGATCCGCAACTGACATCACAAATGATGACAGACCTTGAGGCTCTGAGGGGAGATGGAATTCAACTAAATGGGGCGGTAATTGCAGCCGGAACATTTCCATCCACACCGCTGGGGTCATGGGATGTAAATACATTGCAACAAATCTGGAAAATTAACCTTACATTTCCATTCCTGGCGGCTCAGTCATTAGCGCCATATCTCACAGACGGGAGCTGTATTCAATTTATTCTGGATACATGTATTCATCGTCCGTGGCTAAACCGTTTGCCGTATTCTTCAGCAAAATCAGGTTTGGCAAGTTTGGTTTATGGGTTGGCTCAATCGCTGGCTCCAAATATTCGTGTTGTCGGCCACGCGATTGGCGCCGTACTGCCCGACGCGGAATCCGACCCCGCCTTTCTTCAAAATCAAACTCTGCTGAAACGCCTTGGGTGTCCGGAGGATTTAATCAGAGCGATTAATTACGCCGATTCCAGCCCTTACCTGACCGGAGAAATTCTTACGCTTGATGGAGGAAGACGCTGGTTTATATAGATGTTGTTCTATATCAAATCAACTTTTTGTAGTTGAACTGCTATGCCGGGATTTGCTTGCAAATCACGGCCGCTTATTGCTTGTAGGTGGGCTTTGCCCACCGTTAAACAAGTAATAAAAGCGAAAATTGCTATAGAGGGCGCAGACAGAAACGGGGTTTTGCAATTACCTCTGCGGAACGCAATTTTGATATGGAAAACATCTTTATAGCATTTTTCGCTTTTATTACTTGCTTAACGATGGGCAAAGCCCACCTACAA
>JAITCJ010000178.1 GCA_031283145.1 Holophagales bacterium
AGATTGGTTTTTCCGCCATACTTTTTTGCCAGACCAAAATTGATGCAAATGCTCTTGGCGTGCCCAATGTGCAAGTAACCGTTAGGCTCCGGCGGGAAGCGCGTCATTATGCGCCCGCCATGCTTATTGGAAGCCAGGTCGCCCTCCATGATTTCTTCGATAAAATTATTGCTGTTTGATGTTTTATCAGTCATAAGAATCACAGCCATTTCTTTAGCCTTGAGCGCGCTTCTTCGACGCCCAACAGGTAAAGCGTATCAAAGATGCCGGGGCTTATGGGCTTACCGCACAGCGCCACTCGGAGAGCCTGGGCCAGGTCTTTGGTTTTCAGTCCTTGGCGCTCAAGTATTTCATCGAACGCGGCACGCAGCGGGCCATGCTCATAATTGGACAGCGCCGCGATTTCTCGTAGGGCCGGGTTGACGGTCGGCGTTATGAATTTATCCGCGCTCTCAAATTCTGTTGGGGCGGACCAGCAAAAGGTCAGTGAATTTGCCATTTCAACCAGAGACTTGCCTTTCTGTGTGGCTGTAACAGCTACTTTCTTCCATTCTTCAGACTTAGTATCCCATGCGTCAGGCATAAATGGGCGCAGATGAGGCTCAAGCTCTTGCCATGTGGATCGCTGGATTAGTTTCTGATTGATCCAGTTGAGCTTATCCATGTCAAACCTGGCCGGACTTTTTTGTATGTCGCCCAGGTCAAAAAGCTCAATCATCTGGGCGTCTGTCAGGATTTCTTCTTCCGCGCTTTCCAGCGCTCTGCCGTCAACTTTTGGCGTCCAAGATAATCTGGCAAGCGCTAAACGTATGGAGCTTGGTAAAAGTCCCAGAGCCTGATATTCGGTGATACTCGTCGCACCATGGCGCTTACTGAGTTTTGCCCCGTCCTTGCCCAGAATCATCGGCACATGAGCAAAAACCGGCGGTTCAAAACCAAGGACGCGATAGAGGGCGATTTGCTTTGGCGTATTGCTTACGTGATCGTCTCCGCGGATCACATGCGTCACTTCCATGCTTGTGTCGTCTATGACCACGCAGAAGTTATAGGTTGGCACACCTATTTGATCAACGTCTCCGGTGCGGACAAGTACCCAGTCGTCAAGTGTCGCAGCGGGAAAGTCTATGCGGCCTTTGACGCGGTCGTTAAGGACAATACATCCATTTTCCAGCCAAGGCTCATTACCAGACGGCATTTTGAGGCGCACAGAAAATGGCCGGCTGGCGTCATGGTTTTTATCGCGGCAACCCTTGTCCGCGTCCTGGCCACGATTGTACTGAAATGGGATACCTTTATCGTCCGCGATTTTTCGTCTGACTTCCAGGTCTTCCTTAGTACAGCGGCAGCGATAAGCCAAGCCTTCGTTGATCAGTTTTTCTACGACGGGTTTGTAATTGGATTCCATCCGCTGCATCTGTCTGTATGGGCCGTTTGAACCCACCCATTTTAAAGGTTCGCTAGCCACAGGTCCTTCATCCCAATCCAGGCCGCACCAGGCCATTCCATCTTCAATGATGCGTATGTTGTCATCAGTGCTGCGGTCCAAGTCCGTATCTTCTACGCGTAAAATGAAACGGCCTCCGTGCTTTCTCGCGTAGAGCCAGCAAAAAAGCGCGGTGCGAACACCGCCAATGTGCAGCATTCCAGTCGGGGAAGGAGCAAAACGAGTCACAACTTGTCGGGGCATGACTTACCTCAAGGGATGAATATTGTCCCAAATTTTAATACTAGCGGTTCCATGAAGATTGCGTTCCGCGATTTTTATATGGAAGTTTTTGGGGCCGTTTCCAATCGTTGTAATGAGTTACAAACCTTGAGTTGTAGTTAATTAACCTTAAAAGCAACATAAACTATGCTTGAAGCAACTTATAAATTTTCTGTATTACAGATTTGGTGAAACACTCTCAACAAACCTTAAAAATAGAGCGCAGCCTGTTTTTAAGGTTTGTTGAGCCAGTTGCAAAACGCCAGTTTTGCGACTTCAACGGAGTTGATAGGCTGTGCCAGAATGAAGCCGGACGCGACTTTGGAGCGGACGGCGAAATAGAGGGCGCAGACAAAAACGGGGTTTTGCAATTACCTCTGTTGACTATAAATTTGCATTGACAACGCACTGCAAATAAACTTTAATTGTATCTTTTTACGTGAGGTCGCTATGGCCAAGTTGCTTATTCACGAAAACACCGGAACCCGAGAGTTTGAGCTGATGGATGAAGAAGTTCACATCGGCAGGGAACTGGATAACGCGCTCAGAATTTCTGACCCCAGCGTAAGCCGGCATCATGCAGTTTTGCGCCGGACTCCCGCTGGCTATGTTATTCAGGATAAGAAAAGCTCCAACGGCGTTGTCATTAATTACGTAAAAGTTGAAGAGGCCGCGCTTGTGGATGGGGATCAATTTTCTTTGGGGCATATTCAGATAACTTTCCAGGACCATGATAGTATTGGGACTGCGGCTAACGCGGCGATGTCTGAAGACCCTGCGGAGACAATGTAAATTTTACTGACGCCTCAGCCGGATTATCAGGCTTGGCAACCCGACACCCGCGATGTGCGGGCAAATCGCCTGTTGACAGGCAATCACAATTCAAGGAGACGGCAAAATGAGCCAACAAATGATCAGCAAACCTGACGCAAGCCCGCTTCTGGCAGCGGTTATAGCTATTGCCTGTGGAATAGGGGCTGTTTATAATGGCCAAACAGCTAAGTGGTCCGTGCTTGTTTTGATTCAATTCATCGGATGTTGCCTTTGTGCCTTGCCGGGTTTGTTCATTTGGATTTTGTGCGTTATTGACGCCTATCAGACAGCGGAACGTCTGCAATCGGGTGAATCAATCCCTGAAAATGAATACTCCCTGCCGTTGCTTTACAACATTGTCAAAATTATTGATAAATCAGCTACCTGCTCCCG
>JAITCJ010000192.1 GCA_031283145.1 Holophagales bacterium
GAAATGCCAGTTTTAGTATATTTTTTAGCTAGGTTCAGGTTAATTACAGCAAAATGGATGTTAAAATACTGGCGTCACGCAACTATAATAATATTAGTTATCGCTTCATTCATAACGCCAGGCGATATTCTTGTTACAACTGCTTTCATCGCTCTTATGATGCTCGCGCTCTATTTCATTTCCGTATTTGTAGCTTGGTTTGCCGAACCTAAACAATCGCCCGATATAGCTAATTAAGCTGAAAAACAGGCTGCGCTCTGTTTTTCAGCTTAAATGTTTAAAGTTAATTGGCTATAACGTCAGTTACAAACGCGTTATAAACCAGCTTTGTTTCTTTGTCCTGGACAAATACGATGGCTTTTAGCTTGGCGCGGTCAATTTTGTTTTGTCTGGAGGGCCATTTCCAGTCTGGCTGTCTTGCTTTGCGGCTGGTTTCAAGTTCAGTTAAATGGGCATCTGCCGCTTTTTCCGATTCAGGGATATTAAAGGTGACGGATGCCTTGTCCGAAGGCTTTACAGTCTCAATGTCCCGTGCGACCATTTTGTGGAAAATAATCCCATTGCCGCCCTTATGCTCTACTTCGGCCTGAACCAAAACAATTTGGTAATCCGCATTTTCAATCACTTTGGAAAATTCGCAATCCACATGGACATTGTCGCCATCAAGCCTGGCGGTTGCTTTGAGTGTGATTTCGGATGTGGCCTCCATTGCAACGTCTATTTCTTTTTTGACCCTGTCGAAAGAATCTCTGGTATGAGCCATGTAGCCACCAGCGGGAACCTTAGTTGCGCCATCAACCACCACCGTTGGTGTGCCATTGACTGAGTAAAAATCCGCCCTCTTTTTGCTTGCGAGGTTCATCATGGGGTCTGGCCCTGGAATTGGCAGGTGGTATTCCAGGATTGCGAGGTATTTGGCAGGGTAGGTTTCAAGAAAGGCATCAAAAGCCATATCGGCGGCAACGCATGGGGGGCATTCCGAACCGGTGAACAATTCTGCCAGCACAGTTTTGCCTTTCCAATCGGCCGGTATTTTAAATGCGGGCGGGTGGAAGGACTGTGTCTGCCTGCGCTCCAACTCCTCATCAAAATTAGCCGCATCGCCATTTATTCTTGCAAAGACTTTCCTGGCTTTTTCTTTGGCATCGCTATTCCCTATGACAGCAGCGCTAATAAAGGCATCCAACGCCTCTCTGTCGCGCTTTTGATCAACGTAAATATCTCCAAGCACGTTGTAATATGGCTCAATATACGGCCGTGTTTTCCCGTATTCTTCGATGGTGGCAAGAGCTGCTTTACTGTCACCGCTCACCAACATGGCTTTTGCGAGCGGAATTTCAAAGGCGTATTTAAAGTTGGTAATAATAGTTTCTGAATATCGCGCTTTAACTTCCGGATTGACAATCAATTCCATCGCTTCAGCCCTATAGCCCTGAATGGCCTTTAGTAAATCCTGCTTTGGGAAAGAATCCAGACTTTCGTGACCCACTATCTGTTGTGCTGCGCTATATACCAAGCCAATGCGTTCGGCGGGTTTTGCCTGGGCAATGATTTCTTTCTGCGACGACAACAGTTTCTCAAAGCTATCCGCATTTTTGGCAACGGCAGTTAGCAACTGGGTGTCAATTCTGGAGGCGATAACGCTGTTGGGATAGGCGGCTTTGATTCGCCGAAGCTCCTTAATGCGAGTATCCAAGTCGGCGATTTGGACGGCCGCCTGATATTCGGCTTGGCCGGGGGGAGGGGTTTGACGCTGCTGATCCGTTTGGGCAACAAGGCCGATACCCATGCATAGAGTCAGAGTCGTGAGGGTGGCGGATAATTTCATTTTTAATCCTGTCTGTGTTGTTGGTTGAAGTTGATGGGATGCGCCTGAATAGTGCCGTTTGGGACGTTTCTGGAGCGGACGGCACCATTAAGGACGCAGATGCAACTGGCTCTCCGGTCAATTCTCTCAAAATCAAATCACCATAGGTTATAACGATATTGAGCGGATAGCGCAATCCAGGTAGGCGCGACGGGGTTAACGCCGCGGACATTTCTTTGCCCCGATATGGGCTGTACGCCGTTAATGGTTGACATGCTTAACCATGCGCCCGTGTTGCCATCAAGCGATACTCCCCATTTTTCATTAAACCTGTACTCAACGCCTAGGCGCATACCAAATTTCGCTTGTCCTTCAGGCCATTCGCCTGCGCGTATAGGAAAAGGCGATCTTGGGTTGTCGTAATTTGGAATGCTGCCGGGGGTGACCCTGATGCCATCCCACCAGTTGAGGTTCATGCCGGCATATACGTTAAGGTTGCCGCACGGCGTCTTAAAGCGCATGTCAATGCCAGCTCGCCAGCCAAAAAGAGCTTGTTTTAAGCCGCCATACTTTTCAATTGGGTCGCCGTGCGCCGCCAGGTAGCTCAGGTAAAGATTCAGGCCCGTATATTCAGTGAGTCCGCTGAAATCATAGCCCATTTCGTAAATTGGGTTAAAAGCGCGGCCACCCAGATATGCCCGCAGATTTGCCTGGCTGTTTGCGGCGCCTATGCGGACGTACATAGGCCTGTCCGCCAAAGACTGCGCGTTTACAGGTCCAAGCACTGACGTTAAGAACAATAAGCAAGCTGTGTGTTTCATTTGAAATCCTCCTTAGAATCTAATGCCAACATCAAAACGGGATAGAAAATCACGTGACCCAGACATTATTGGGACGCCCCAGCCCGCCATGCCGGTAATTGCAAAACGGGGCTGGCCAAAGTAGGGGTCATCCATTGGATGCGCGTAGTTTCTGGTATTACTATCCATGGAACCAAGGGTGCTGCTTCCCACGATGCTATTGAACACATTGGAAATTTGTAATTCTGAGAAGAAGCATAGTGTTTTATAAATTGGGACCTCGGCATTCCATTGCAGGTTCATGGAATATGAGTACCCGCCCCTGCGGTGGCCGCGGCCACGGGGATATATATACACACTTGTTGGCAAGTTATTATAATTAATATTGAATGTGCCATTAGGCAAGTAATAATCATTACCAACCTGTGTGGTACTCCCTCCTCCAAAAATAGCCAATAGTGTAACTGTGTTTTTTATTTGACCCCTGCCGCCGTTCTCATAGGTCAACCAAGTCCTCATGCGGTTGCGCTGTGAACTGGGCGTTTCACCCCAAGGATTGTATAATTCCCTATCCCAGCCCAATCTTTCAAGCTGTTCAAAAAACATTAGATCACTTGTTTCCGTCATACTAAAGCCAGCGCTTGATGCCACCTGATTGCCTGTAGTCTTCGCAAAAGTCCAATTGCCAGCCAGTGTCAATCTCCAGATTGCCGTTTGGACAATCGGATAGTTCCACTCCATTTCAGCGCTGGCATAATGGCGCCTGCCTTCTGAAGTATTGGTCTGATAACGTATGAAAGCAGGGTCTGCGTTTTCAGGTACTCTTCCGGATGGGTCTTCCATCTTTACCGCTTCTTCAATCACCTTGATCGCCCGCGCATCGCTCAATGTGTTGTAAATCGCGGAGATTTTAAAATATCCGCCCGAATTAAAACTCCTGCGGTAATTCAATTCAAGTTCAGTTTTTTGCTCCGGCTTTAGTTTGGGATCAACAAGATACAAATAATCATTATTATTAAAATAATAATAATAGTCATAATTTTTCGGGTTTTTAAATGCTTCTGGAGACACAAAATGCGGTTCCGGAGAACCCTCTGTCCATAGCCACCACCTTTCAATACCGCCGCCAGTGCGTGAAAAATTCAATCCCAAAGTGCCTACATTGAGGCTGCCCCTGCTCTGTGTAAGGGCAAAAGCGAGTACATGCACATTATCTCCATTCATGTCCCACTGTAATCTAAAGCGTGGGCTTATATCGCTGGTATTGAAATGTTCCCCGACGCGGTCACTGTTTTTCCATTGATCATAACGCAGGCCAAGATTAATAGCCCATTGGTCATTTATTGTCCAGTTATCATTGAAATAAACCGAATTTGTCTGCGCCAAAGTTGTCTGGTCATTAGTGCCGCTGTCATTTCTGAAATCCATATAAAGCGGAACCATCGGATGGGCATATGTGCCATAGTTAAACATGCTATTCAGTATATTTGCTGGGAGATCCCACAGTATTGACCCTCTGACATTATAGACAAGGTAATCGCCATCATGTCTTCTGCCCACAGCATAATAGCGCCGTGCGTTAATGCCTACAGAGCCTCCAGCATCAACGCGTTCATTAAATCGTTCAATGCCTGCGTCAATATTATGTCCCTTTAAGATAAAGTTATAATTGGCGCTGATATTTTCCGTAACTCTATCTTCTAATGCCTTGAGACCCCCGCCTTCTCCAAATGCGCCTCTGTTAATATTACTAAAAACCGTTGTGGCTTGCCATGTATAATTTGATACCATTACAGGGTCATCGGGACCAATGGGGTAAATTATCGCATTTTTTCTGTTCCCCCAATTCAACGTAAAAACACTGTTGCTGCCGAAAATGCCCCTGTAACTAAAGCCTTTTGTTTTAGTGCTGTCAGATTGTATCATATTTATATTTAGATCAATCGGTGGATTTATTCCCATAGCCATATTCATGGTGGAGATCGAAGAAAAACCTCCGGATGATTGGTCAAGATAATTGACTTCAATTTGATGGTTTTGATTAATTTGATAAAAAAGCTTATATGAATCATATTTACCAGACGACGCTCCGTCCAATGTTTGCGCCCTGCTTGGGTTATTCGCGTCATAACCCCAAAGATAACTTGCGCTGTAAGCCAACCCATCCGGACCTGTAAAACCTGGTATGTAAGTTCTCCAATCTTGTGGGTTAGTGCTTCCCGCTGTGCCACCATTTGTCGGGGCAAAAGGGACAGACCTGATTGACGCATACCAAGTAGTAGGGGTATATCTGGCACCATATGTAAATGTCAGTTTATCTTTAATAATCGGTCCCAGGAGCGCAATTTCATAAGTCTTTCTAAGATTATCATTAAGAACATTTGCGGGGCTGGTACTATTAGGCTGAAGTGAAACAGTGCCACGCAAAGGCTCATTAAATCTGTTTGCGGTTGGCGCTGAATTATATGATCGCCATGCGTCGTTGCCAAGTTTAATTCGCACAGAACCGGTAAACTGATTTGTGCCGGTTTTAGTCGTGACCGCTATTATTCCTGATGAAGTAAAACCATATTTTGCGTTTATGGGGTTTTGGACAACCTGGATGTCCTGTGTCAATCCGTCCAGCACATCGCTTGGAGCCTGAGGATCCGTCGAACTGGAGCCGGTGCGGGGATTCCTGATGGAAATCCCATCAATGGTGGTTTGGGCCTGACCGAATGTGCCGCCACGAACTTGTATATAAGAATTCATTTCGTTGGCGCCAGGCGCCAGGCGCACAACACCTATGATGCCGAGACCACCCCCCATGGGAATGGAAGATATATCGCTCAATGAGTAGCTGGAGAAAGTTTTTGTTTCGGTTTTGTCCACCGCCGCTGATGACGTATCCACTATATTGACTTCCGCCGACTGGGTTTCAATCGGCTTCAGGTTAAGGTTGGCGCTCAATGTCTGGCCCGCGTTCAGGCTAAAAGACATTTGCGAGCCTACGAAACCTTGCTTGCTTACCCTTACTGAATATTCCCCTGGCAACAGCAAGGGCATCCTGTAGTGTCCTTGGGCATCCGTTGTGATATTTCGTCTGCCCAGCAATTGAGAGCCGCTAATAGTAATGGTGGCCTCAGCCACGGTTTTCCCGGCAGAATCCCTTACGGTGCCGGTGAGTGTGCCCGTGGTTTCCTGGGCGTTTAAGCCATTGGCCGCAATCAAGGCGCTTACCAAAGTGAGTTGTCTCAGTTTTCTCATATTTTCATCTCTCCCATTCGTGTTGCGTGAAGGTCAAAACCGGAACCCGGCGATAAATTCCAACACGGTCTTATAGTGGTTGCTCGTTTCCGTATGAGCCGACATGCCCGTGTATGAGGATGGGACATAATTGACCTCAGCATGTCCCAGGACTGATAAATTCAATTCAAAAGAGAAGTTGTCTGTCAGCATGGATCGTGTGCCCACAAACAGACCCGGCAAAAGTTTTTTCGCCTGATTCTCCAGATAGAACGATTCGTTTGACAACCTTCCATACGCGCTAAGGTCGCTATGGGCGGTAAGCGCTGTTGGCGCCGCGTTTTGAGAAACATTGCGGTACACCAAAACGTTAATGCTTCCGGTGGCGTTCTGCACCGAGTTCAATAAGTTAAGTATTAAGCCACACTGAAGGCCAGTATTGCCAACATATGGTATTTTGCCCACAGAGTGTCTGTAGGCGAGCTTAAACGTCAAACCTTCAAGCTGGGACTGTCTGATATCCGCTGAGTCAAATCTGGAATCAGGCCAGATCATATTGGGGACAGGGGTACTATTGGGATCCCTCACATACGGCGTAATCATTCCCCTAGTACCATCTGCAGTGGAATAACCCGCCTCATCCCCAAATCTGGTAACTTCATAATCCATGGCGCGAAAAACCCGGTACTCCGCACCTAAAAAGAGTTCGCCCTTCCAGACCGGATAACTGAACTCTCCTCCGAACAACAAACCTACCCTGTCATTTTGATAGCCTTGTGTGCCTATTGTAGGCGTAGTTCCATATTTGAAACTAAACCTTGGGGACGACTCGTCCATTGCTTGTGCCACAAGGGGCATCACAAACAGCGCGAGAAAGGGTGAAAAAAGATAGCGTGTCATTTTTTGTTGACCTCCACTGAAAAAGTGAAAAAATGCAAAAAAATCTGTGAAAAACAAACAGCAGGCGGGCGGGATTTCCCACCGTGCCCGCTAAATCAGCCCAAATGCGGCTCCGACGCGGAAAAATCCGCGTGCTCTCATTAAGGACGCATCCTGTGCGAGATGAAGTAGTTTTGATTTATATGTTCCCGCCGTGTAAAGGCGGGAAAACAGCTATAAATATAAATTACAAATAAAATGTTGATTATATAATTATTGAAAATAATTGAGATAGATTGCAATCTGTCTGTATAAATAGGACACTAGGGCTTAAAAGAGACTTTTGACATTTTTGATACATTTGACACAGCGTTTTTGAGAGACTTTATAGTAATTCCATATGAAGTCTGCCAGCAGGCGCAGTGTATTTCGAGGATTTACCTAAAATAAAAGGATTTATAGCCAATCAACCCGAAAAACAGGCTGCGCTCTGTTTTTCGGGTTGATTGAGAGTGCTTTTCCAGAGGCTGTTTCACCGGCAATCTTCAGACCGGTTCAAGGTGCAAACAGAAACGAGGTTTTGCAATTACCGCATCTGAAAAAAATTCCTGAAAAAAGCAAACGAAAAATATTTTATGTGTATAATGATTGTACGAGGTTGTAAATTTTCCGTGCTTCGTTGTTTGACAGCTACAGTCTCGGAGTACCGTATGTCCTTTCATTTCAAGCAATCTGATTTATGTTCCCGCCTTTACACGGCGGGAACATAAAATTGAGAGCATTTCAAAAAAGGATATAGTAGTTTTACGTGAAATCTGCCATTTCACATGGAATTGCCGGAATCTTCCGTGCCTATACCGTGATGAATCCCCTGGTGTCCGAAAACTTCCCAGGCTATCTGACGGAAGCGCTGGGTATGACCCCAATCTGAATCGCCATCTTTCCAAAGTTTGTAATGAACGAGTTCATGCTCAAGAATCCTGGAGAGAACCGCATCCGGGTCTCGGCAAAAGCATCCGCACACTTCAAGCGGCCAGGGGCGGTCAAGCCGGCGAATTAAAGGAATGGAAAGCCTTATTTCAGGATGCCAGTAACCTCTGTTGTCTTTTTCAAGCACAAATAAGCCGGCGCAGCGAGTCATGCGCGGCGACCACAATACCGGCGGGGCTGTCATTTCCCAGCCCGCACGGGTTATAGACTCCAATACTTTTTGACGAAGCGTTGACACAGTACACCACGCTTTTATTGCAATTTTCGCTTTTATTGCTTGCTTAACGGTGGGCAGTGCCCACCCACAAGCAATAAGCGGCCGGGATTTACTTGTAAATCCCGGCATAGCAGTTCAACTACAAAAAGTTGAACTGCTATATACAGTGTTGATAATAGGGCCATTCAACCTATCCATTGATTCAGAACTCGAATACGGTTCCGCCTAAATTCGTTGTTTCAACATTTACCACTTCGCCCTCGACAGTGAGAGTACTCAGAGTTGACGGCCTGCCATGGGCTAATTGGCGCATGGCCCGGAGAGGAGCCTGCAACTCGTCGGGTACCGTCTCAAAGAACATCAGGCCGGCGCGGTATTCCTGTGGTCGGGTGTGCTGTATTTTTAAGTCGTTCATCTGGCTCTGATCCACGGCATTTGGGGCGTCTGTCATCAGACAGCGGGCCTGGGCAGTCTTTGGAAAGGCAATAACTTCGCGGATATTATCAACACCGGCAAGAAGCATGACCAGTCTGTCCAGGCCAAGGGCAAGTCCGCCATGAGGCGGAGCGCCGTAGCTCAGAGCGTCCAGCAAGAAACCAAATTTATCCCTGGCTTCTGCTTCTCCAATCCCGATGGCTCTGAACATCAATCCCTGAGTTTGCGCGTCGTGGATACGAATAGAGCCGCCGCCAACTTCATAGCCGTTCAACACCAGATCGTAGGCTTGGGCGCGGCAGACCCCCGGATTGG
>JAITCJ010000034.1 GCA_031283145.1 Holophagales bacterium
CCTGCTGATCCGGCTTTGGCCTGCGAAGTCATGAATCCCATAGTCCAGCAAAAAACCAAATCTGGAGCCTGAGTAATCCATGTGAACGCCCAGGCTCGTTTTGCTATTATTTAAGTTGAAGTCTTTTTTAATATCGAAATTCGTCTGGATGCTGCCTGAATCGCGGTAATTCCCTGTTAAATCCGGAGTACAGCCATAGACTCCAAAAGACCATTGTCCGGCGGGAGCCTGTGCGGTCAGTGGAATTGTAATAAGTAAAGCGGCAAAACGATACATGGCTCCTCCATAAATAAGCCGATGAGTATTATTATAATTTGCAGATGCCCTTCATGCCGGGAACATTTGAGGAGATTGCTTTAATAAAAACAACATATATAGCCAGTCAACTTTAAAATCATCCTGTTCATCCAAGTGGGAGGCACGGAGTGCCAACGGCGATGACTCCATTAAAAGTGAAATGGAAAGCGTAGCTGTGAACTATAGAAGGAATGACAACAAAAACTGGAACTGCTATATCAGTTGCAATCAAACGGGATTATGTTTAATCTCGACTTGGGATAAGTATTTTTTTCAGCGCAATCCATTTGTCTGGCCTGTGGAAGTCAGGTTCTCCATCGCCTAAATCGGCCAATGTGATAAATTGCTGCGGAGTTCCAAGGCAAAAGTTAATGTTTCCCTTTGTTACGCCGGCGGCAAAGGCAAGTTCCAATGGCAGACTGCCCAAAGGAACCGTCAATGTGCTGTCCCATCCGGTTTCAGACGGGGCGGAGTATGTTTTAACGCCCGGAATCGGCACAGGTCCGACAGGCGTACGTTTCCTCGGAGAATCGAAAGAGCAGAACCACCACGCGCCGCGTGGTCCTAAATTGAACTCAACATAGAATCCCGTATTGGGGTTGAGTAGGAACAACTCCACAACGTCGGCCTCCCAAAGTCCCTCGACAAAACAGTTTTCACTATCTTCCGCGATACACACGGGGCGCGCGCGAACCACGCCTCTCAGCGCAAGAACGCCATCTTCTATTCCAAGCGCCCATTCAGGGTTTCCCGGCGCTTCAGCGCCGTAGATGTCTTTACTCAGGGGATTTAGGTCAAAGGTACTCATAACGTATAGTTTAGACACTAGACCCAAAAATCGCGGAGCAAAATTTTGATGTGAAACTGCCACATGTACAATAAAATCAAGGAAACATATATGTTTTTGACGAGGTAATCATGTCCGCGAAAAAAACCGAGTCCGTCAAAACTTCCGGCAATTTGGAAACAGCGCCTCCGGCGCTGGGGCCTGTGGGAACATTCATCAAGAGCCACTACAGACATTTCAACGCGGCCGCCCTCATTGACGCTGTAGAAAGTTACCGCCTTTTTCTGGCTAAGGGCGGCAGGATGATGATCTCCCTCGCCGGCGCTATGAGTACGGCCGAACTTGGCCTGTCTTTAGCGGAAATGATACGCCGGGACAAGATTCATCTCATAACCTGCACAGGCGCGAACTTAGAAGAAGACATTTTTAATCTGGTCGCTCACGATTTTTACGAGCGCGTTCCAAACTACCGCGACCTGGGGCCGGAGGATGAGGCGGCGCTGTTGAATCGTCACATGAACCGCGTCACGGACACCTGCATACCAGAAATGGAAGCAATGCGGCGCATAGAGAAAGCCATGCTAAAGGTATGGACCCGAGCCGACAGCGCGGGCGAGCGATTTTTTCCCCACCAGTTTTTTCAACAGATACTCAAAGAAGGCGACCTCAGAAAATACTGCCAGATTGACACCAAACACTCATGGATGCTGGCCGCGCTTGAAAAGGAATTACCAATAGTCGTTCCGGGCTGGGAAGACAGCACTTTGGGCAACATGTACGCCGCGGCCGTCATTCGCGGCGACATCAAAAACGTACACACAGTCCGCACAGGTATTGAGTACATGACCTGGCTAGCTGAACACTACACGGAAACCACAAGAAAGGCTCTGCTGGGTATGTTCCAGATTGGCGGCGGCATAGCCGGGGATTTCCCAATCTGCGTTGTTCCAATGCTTCATCAGGACCTGGAGCGGGACAATGTGCCACTGTGGGGATATTTCTGCCAGATCAGCGACAGCACCACAAGCTACGGCTCTTACAGCGGCGCTGTTCCAAACGAAAAGATCACCTGGGGCAAACTCGGCATTGACACGCCAAAGCACATCATAGAGAGCGACGCTACTATCGTCGCCCCCCTGATGTTTGCCTATCTGCTGGGGTGGTAGAGCGTCTGTAGATTTATGAAGGTTTTCCATTCGCTTTAATAAAAACTCTCAAAAAAAGCAGTAATAGCTGACAGTTACAGGAGGTAATCTTGGCTAATGATTCCTGGAGACAATGGTTGTGCAAAAACCGCGTGCCGGTTGTTTTCTTGTTAATTCTTTTATTGATAATGCCCATGAGGAGTTTGTGGGCGCCTGACGAGCCTAATTTCGCTCAATGCGTCAGAGAAATGCGCGAGGGCGGACATTGGCTGCTGCCCTACTTCAATGGCGAACCATACAACCAGAAGCCAATTCTCTTTTATTGGCTCATGAAAGGCTCCGCCATCGTTTGCGACAAAGTGACAGGCGGAACGGGTTTCATTAATGGTATTTCCGCCTGGGCGCTGCGGTTGCCCTCGGTTCTGGCAGCAGGAATTTTTGTTTGGGCATTCCAAAAATGGGCCGCGCGATTCGCCAGTAAAAACGCGGCCGAGTTGAGCGCTTTAGTCTTGGTCACTACTCCAATTTGGATATGGCAAGCTCAGTTCATACAAATAGATATGCTCTTTGCAGCTTTGATCACATGGTCTTGGCTTGCGTGGCTTTCCGGCTATTTGATTCTGAGGGGTGAAGTTCTGGCTGATACACCGAATGAGTCAAGAAATTACTTTTTTAACGCTTACATAGCGCTGGGACTCGCCTTTCTTGCCAAAGGCCCGTTGGCTCTGATTTTATCTGTTGCTCTTCTGACGTCTTTCATAATATGGCAGAAAGATTGGAAAATACTTGCGCAAATGCGTACAGGCTGGGGCATCAGCATACTTTTGATAATCATTTTGCCTTGGTACATAGCTGCGGGCATCAATGGCGGAGCCGGTTACGCCTATAACATGATTATCCATCAAAATCTAAACCGCGCTTTAAACGCTTGGGATCATATCCAACCCTGGTGGCGGTATGCCTTGTACATAGCCGGCGATCTGTTTCC
>JAITCJ010000035.1 GCA_031283145.1 Holophagales bacterium
TTTTGTATATAGAATACAAGAAAAGTGCTGAAGAGAGAGCAAAAGACGCAAGCGTTGGATATGCCGAGGGTGCAATATCAACCTATTTTAAACCAATAGAGGGCGGCGGAGCGCTTAAAACGCAATTTAATAAATATACCCTAATCAAACATGAATTAGTGTCCGAAGAAGATTTTCAATTGGCAAAAGCAAAGGTTGAAAAGATCTTGACAGAGGCCAAATTATAGTCAACAGTGCTTTCCGGCAGGCTGCTTTTACAGAGAAGCTTCGGTTGATCTTTATTGCTTGACAACCACGAAAGGGTTTGAACTTCCAATCCCTGCCGAATGCGATTTGGTATTATTGGCTATATGCGTACGATTCGTCTTTTCAATACTCTGACCCGCCGTGTTGAGCCTGTCGCGCCGCTGGAACGCGGCGTTGTGAAAATCTACAACTGTGGGCCTACGATCTACAGCTTTGCCCATATCGGAAACCTGCGGACATTTCTGTTTCAGGACCTGTTGCGGCGCGTATTTGCCCAAAGCGGTTTTGACGTTCGCTTCTGCGTGAACCTGACCGATGTTGAGGACAAAATAATCAGGGAGTCTCAAGAGGATTTGCCCCAAGACGCCGATAATGAAACGCGCTTGAAAGCAATGCGCGATTTCACGGATCGCTATGAGAAATTGTTCCTGGAAGACCTGAACGAGCTGAGGATTCAGCGGCCAACGTATATGCCCAGAGCGACGGATTACATACCTCAAATGATAGCTCTCATTGAGGGACTGGAGGCAAGGGGATTGGCCTATGAACGCGATGGAAGCGTGTATTTCCGTCTTTCGGGCTTCCCTGACTATGGTTGTTTGGCGCGCTTGGACCGCGATGGAATGAAGCTGGGGGTCAGCGTTGACGCTGATGAATATGACCGTGACTCTCTGAACGATTTCGTATTGTGGAAAGGTACCAAGGCCGGCGAGCCTTGGTGGGAGTGCAAGTGGGGTAAAGGGCGTCCCGGATGGCACATTGAATGTTCCGCCATGAGTTTGGCTCTGTTTGGTGAGTACCTGGACATACACACCGGCGGCATTGATTTGGTTTTTCCCCACCACGAAAACGAGATAGCGCAAAGCGAGGGTCTGTTTGGTCATCGCTGGGTAAGTACCTGGGTTCACGGAGAGCACCTGATGGTGGAGGGAGAGAAGATGTCCAAGTCCTTTGGCAATTTCTTCACGCTTCGCGACCTTAGGGAAAAGGGCGTTGATCCGATAGTTTTCCGCTTTGCTATACAATCCAATCATTACAGGAAACCGTACAATTTCACGTTTGAGGGGCTGAACGCGGCTGAATCCGCGCTCAAGCGCATACGGGTGTTCAGACGCCGTATGGAAGACCAGAACGCTCCGGGCGGCGGCGGTGAATTTAAGGAATTAATTGCCCCCATGGCGCGAATCGCGCAAGCCAGAATCGATTTTTGGGACGCGCTCTGCGATGACCTGAACACGCCAGAAGCGTTGGCGGCTCTGTTTACGCTGATCACAGACATCAACGCCCAGGACGACCGAATACTTATGACCTCTGAGGAGCGGAGCGCCGCGCTGGCTTTTTTGGACGAGACCAACGCTATTTTTGCCGCCTGGCCTCATGAATCAAATAGTTTGAATCAGAAAGCCGAGGCGATGATAGAGGCCCGCAAAACGGCAAAGACCAATAAAAATTGGGCTGAAGCTGACAGAATACGGGATGAGTTGAAAGCGATGGGAATCATTTTGGAAGACAGAAAAGACGGAAGCGTTATCTGGCATAGCCAATAATACCATTTCCCATTTTTGTCGCGCAATATAGCAGTTCAACGCTTAATTTGAACTGCTGTATATATTTCACAAATGAAGTCCGGCAACTGCCATAAACTCACCTATTTCTGAATTTATTCAACTCGCTGTGCCTGAAACCATAGGCGAAGTAAATGACAACCCCTAATCCAAGCCAGCCGAGCAGTCTCCACCAGTTCCCGACCGGAAGCGAGAACATCAGCATAAGACATGTGATTACGCCCAAGGCAGGTATAACAGGTACCCAGGGGCACTTAAAAGGGCGTTTCGCGTCAGGGTGCGTATAGCGCATGACGGGTACGGCGGCGCAGACAATCACGAAAGCCAGCAATGTCCCAATATTGGTCAAGTGCAAAAGGAAATCAATAGGTCCAAAAGACGCCAGCAGAAGAATAAAAAAACCAATCAGTATTGAGGATTTCCACGGGGTCTGAAATTTAGGATGCACCGCGCCGAACAGAGACTTGGGCACAAGACCGTCCCGCGCCATAGCCAAAAATATCCTTGGCCCACTCAGCATCATCACCAACAGAACTGAAGTTATACCCGCGACGCCGGCGGCGGAAATAATCATTTCGGCCCAGCCCAGGCCATGCTGTCTGAACGCGATAGCCACGGGCGCGTTCAAGTCCAGTTCATTGTATTTGACCATGCCTGTCAGCACAGCCGTCATGCCAACATAGAGAACAGTGCAAATGAGCAGAGAGACCACTATGCCAATAGGCACATCCCGCCGCGGGTTTTTGGCCTCCTCTGTACAAGTTGAAACCGAGTCAAACCCTATATAGGCAAAAAATATAATTGCCGCCCCCGCCAACATGCCTGTCGGCGCCCCGCCTTGCCCAGCCTGACCGGCGACATTGTATCCAAAGAAGCTGACGCCAGTCCAGCCAAAGGGGGCAAAAGGCTCCCAGTTGGCACTATTGACCAGGAAAATTCCCGCGGCGATAACAAAGAGTATCGCAGCCAGTTTAATACAGACCATAATCACATTAAAAGCGGAGCTTTCCGATATCCCCTTAATCAATATGGCAGTGATGACAATAATGACCAGGGCGGCAGGCAGATTTATGATCGAGCCGGTACTGACAAATTGCCCTATCTCAGTGTTATAGCGCCAGGGAGATTCGGAAAGCGCTTGGGGGATATTTATTCCTATAGTTTCCGCGATGCTTTTAAAATACGACGACCAGCCAACTCCAACGGCGGCGCTCGCCACTCCGTATTCAAGCACCAAGTCCCATCCGATGATCCACGCGAAAAATTCCCCCATGGTCGCGTAGGCATAAGTATAGGCCGAGCCTGCCACGGGTACCATTGACGCGAATTCCGCATAGCAGAGCGCGGCGAAGACGCAAGTAATACCAGCGACGACATATGAAAGCATCAGAGACGGACCGGCCACACTGTTGGCGGCGCTGCCCGTCGCCACAAAAATGCCGACCCCGATTACGGCCCCCAGACCAAGGGCAATCAACTGAAGTGGCCCCAGAGCGCGTTTCAGCTTAGTGTCGTCCTGAGATTCTTTCAGCAGCGCGTCTAATGGTTTTCGAGCAAATAGCGCGGCAAATTTGGCGGAGTGTTTTGACATGGCTGCATCCCCGAAAAAAGATTATCCCGCTGTAATTGCGGCATTACAAGATGAATACAGTGATAAGCTGATTTGCTGTATAGCATTGGAAACGGGTAACGGTATTACCGCTTCAATTCCGCAAGAGCCGCCATGATTTCGCTCTGATTTCTATCAATCAACGCAATCAGTTCCGCAGGTGTTCGGGTGTCCTGTTCCGGCTTGCGATTTGGGTTGACAGCTTTGATGTCATATCCGTTTTTCTCAATGGTCTGCCTGTCAATAGTCCAACTGCGTTCGCTGTCGGCGCGGTCGGGCAGCAGACGGAAGAACTCATCGAACCTGTCAACTGTGAACGGAGATCTTTTGCCGACTTTAATATCGGAGAGGTCATAATACCAAACGCTGTCCGTCCGTTTCCCTTTTTCAAACAGCAGTATGTTAGTCTTAACGCCCGCGCCCGCAGCGGTGAACACGCCGCCGGGTAAACTGATAATCGCGTACACATCGCAATCATCAAATAATTTTCGTTTTGTCTGAACAAAGGCATTTTCATTTGTGCGGAACAAAACGCCCTCGTCCAAAACGATTCCGCAGCGCCCGCCCGTTTTCAAGCTGTCTATAACGTGCTGTAAAAACAAAACCTGCGTCGCTCCAGTTTTATACGTGAAGCTGGTCTGCGCCTCTTTGCCTTCTTTACCGCCGAATGGCGGATTAGTCAGCGCCACATCATAACGCCCCGGCGTACTGCTGAACAATCCACCGAACACTTCATTTCCAGTGAGCGTATTACCATGCCAAACCGAGGGCTGCTCAATACCATGAAGGACCATATTGGCAAGCGTAATCGGGTATATAAGGTTTTCTTTTTCACGCCCGAAAAATGTATTATGCTTGAGCTGTTCGAGCGCGTCCGCGCCCTCTTCCTGCGCCGCTTTAAGCATATGCAGATACGCCTGGACGAGGAACCCGCCCGTACCGCAGCATGGGTCGTACACCGATTCACCTGGCTTTGGATTAATGGCTCGCACCATCGCGCGGATAATCTCACGGGGCGTAAAAAATTGTCCGCCATCGTTGCCCTTTTCGCCCATCTTCAAGAGCAGTTCCTCATATACCTGCGACATGGTAAATATATGCGTATCGTCAATGCCGTCCGATGAAATATCATCTACTTTATCAAGGATGTCGAGCAGGTTTTTCTCGGTATCAACGCGGACGCGCTCAACCCCGGACAATATTTCGCTGATGACCTTTTGGCGCGGCGACGACTCCGGCGCGTCTTTCAAACTTTTTAAATGCGGAATCAGCTCTGTATTGACAAATTCAAAATAAGCGCCGAGCTTGCCGTCCACTAATTCTTTGCGTTTCGCGCCATTTTTGTTTGCCCAATCGTTCCAGCGGTACGGAGCGGTGAGAGACGGCGTGAACGTATTGCCGAGTACAGCGGCGGTTTTCGCTTCCAGCGCTTCCCGCACATCAAGTATCCGCAGGAATAAAAGCCATGTGATTTCAGGCACATATTGCATAGCGCCCGCGCAGTTGGAGCGGCGCATAATGTCGCATATCACTTTAATCTCGCTTTTGAGAGATGTCTGTTTTGTCGCTGCGGATTTCTTTTCCAATTTATTATTCACCTCATTGCCAGTTGCGGCATCATTTGAATAATTTGGCCGTCAAACGCCTTCCCATTAGCTTTCTTATTCCGTTTAACACCGTCAGAACCCCAAGTGCCCCATTGTTTAAAAAAGAAAGCCGTCCCCAGTTCATCTGCCTGACGCAGAATCGAACGCACCCATTCCGGCTTCATCGGGCGAGCCTCAACTCCGCTTTCTCCTCCGACAATTATCCAATCAATACCTGTCAAGTCGATGATACCTAGGTCTTCCAAGAGCGGCTCGCACGACAGAAAACGAATGGATGCCTTTAACTCCCGAAGCGCGTCTATACGCGATAATTCAGATGGCGCTTCGATAGTAACACCGAGCCACACATTATCAGGAATATCAACTCTTGCGAAGTATTCAGCCATTCGGCTGGTTCGCTTTGTAAGTATCTGATAACGGTGATGTCCGGTCTGCCGGATTGTGTCCATAACCTTATCAATAAAACTGAATGGCACGGCATCGTGAAACAAGTCTGCCATAGAGCAAACAAATACGGTATGCGGGCGCTTCCATATCAATGGTTCATCAAGAACATCATAGTGTGTGGTAGGCGTAAATCCGTTTGCGTATTTGTCCACACCCATAGCATGTAGGCGACGCGCCATAATTTCCGCATAGCAATGAGCGCAGCCCGTTGATATTTTAGTGCAACCGGTAACAGGATTCCATGTCCGGTCTGTCCATTCGATTTTAGTTGTTTTCATTTCGCGCCCCCGAACGTGATACGCATTTCATCGGAAAATGTTCCCTTGCGCGGTGGGTTGCCTTTTGGATTTACAGCCGTTATCTTATCGGCGTCATACAGTGTCCAGAGAACATCTTTGTAGTTCTTTTTGATATACGGCTTGTCTACACTATGCTTTTCGTAGAGTTCCATAAAATCAATCGTGCGCTCGGAGTACTCTTGTAATAACATACTTTGTAAATCGTCAATCGGACGTGACAGCATATCGAACAACGAACCTTGTTTATATCGCATATCACGAGGGTTATACTCAAAATTAGCCACTCCATCTTTATTGTCACTACTTTCTTCCGCCATTATCGTTTTCATAATATCGTATCCGCGAAAATTCTTGGTGATGAAAATTAAATGATGGCTGGTGCGAGTTCCCTCATTATTCCTAAAACGAAACGGCAAAACAAATCTTTGCTCGTTTCCCTTAAACGCGTAACATAATGCTTGTATAATAATGGATTCTCTCTCGTCTGGAGCAGCATTAACAATCTGCTCACGAATTTGTGTCAATTTTTCTTCTCCGAACAGCGATAATAAATGCGGCTCGATAACGGAATTATTAACACCCATGTTTATTCTGTTATAGTTGAAAAAGAACACGCAATCGCAGCCCCAGTCTTTGATGATTGATGAAACAAGATTGCGCGATAGACCCTTATACCCCCACGGGTCTACAAAAAAGAATGTGGGAACCATGCGTTGCTGACTGAACCATTGCGCTATCTCATCACCAACTTCCTCGTTGAAAAATATCGGCGCGTATTTAAGTTGCGCTACTTCAGGCAACAGAGCGACAGATGTTTTCAAGCTCTTGATATTATCATTATCCTTGTCGTTAAAAAGAGTAAGCATACGACTGCTTAAATCTGGATCGGCAAGGATTGTTTCCAGCACAAGGATTGGCGTTGACTTGCTTTGATCGTCGTAACGTCCGGGTCCGGCGAACAAATCAATGTAGGCCAGCTTTTGCGCCTGACGGTCATATTTTTTGATGGTACCGAGCATTACTCCCGCCCATCGCTTAAAATATTTGGAGACTATGCGCGCCTTTATCATAGACTGTTCGCGCTGTTCTTGAAAAAATTGATTATCCATAGTAATGTTCCCCCCCTTACATATGACCACTGAACGCTTGACGCAGTATAGCGGCGGGCAGGGCGTTTATGGTATTCAGTTGGGATTGTATGGCGGTTATGGTCTTTTCCGCAAGGGCAAACTGACACTCAATCTCGGTGGCTATGCGGCGCTGCTCGTCAAGGGGAGGGAGGGGGATTTTTAGATTGTAAACATCAGAATTAATGACAGCGGGATAACTCGAACCTTTTGCTATTTCTGTTAAAATATTAATTACTGTGTCGGTTAAGCAAAACTGGAATAAATATTTGTAATCTAGTTCATCTTTACAACGTAGTACACAGAATCCAGTTGATGCAACTACTGGTATATAACTTTCTGTTTCATATATGGCAACGGCATTAAGATTTGGTCTTACTGTGGATAAGATAACATCTTTCGGTAGTATTAGCTGCTTCGCGCGACTCGGTGCGCCTTTTATCGGTATAATTCTCGTTGTTACAATTCTTTTTGTTACATTGTCTATGGAAGAAATATCAATATAGACCATCTCAGCATTTTGGTCAGATGATATGTTCATTATATCTTTATTACACATATCACCGAGTCGCACTTCTTCCCAACTCATGCTGCGAACAACCTTTTCTTAGTTTCGGCAAGCAACTCCCTGGGGTCGCCGTTCCAGATGAGGGCGCCAAGTCCGCCCGCCTCCTGTATTGCCGCGACATTGAACAACTGCTGACTCTCAAGTGCATCGGAGCCTTCGCGCCCGAATTGCGCGACAATGGCCAGGATAACGGCTTTTGTCTGATCCGGTGTGGTATCAAGCCATGAACGCTGTTTATAACTGAAGCTTAAAGCCCTGTCCGCCCGCTTACGCGGCGCGATACCGTAGGCTATGTCGGCAAGCACGTCATATAAATCGTAATCGGTCATGCTTTCGATCTGCCGAACTAATTCCGGTGAATATCCGCTGTGAACAATGTCTTGTAACATACCGCTCCGTTTCGCCTGGACTATCCATTTCGCGCGGAACTCGTCAAGCGTCGAGGTACTTGCCAGCAGCAGCCGCGCCAATCCCTGCTTGTATTCCTCAATGCTCACGCGCTTATGCTGCCCGTTCTCCTCAATGACAATATATCTTCCCACTTCGGATACTTCGGCTTCAAAACCGTCAGCGCGGATAATGACGGGCGGATCGGATGATTCGCAGCCTCCGCACGCTTCGCGAGCTTCGCGGGGTTCTGAAATGAAATCCTCTCCGAACAGCCGCGTCGCGTCGGTATAGTCGTAAATCGTGAACATCAGCTTATTATCAGCAAGCCGCGTTCCGCGCCCGACCATCTGATGAAAGGAAATCGGGGAACTCATATATCGAAAAAACACGATATTCCGCACGGCGGGAATGTCAACGCCTGTGGAGAGTAAATCCACTGTGGCAGCGACAAAATAATCAGAGTTTGAGCCTTTCATATCAGCTACATATTCCCCGCCCTTTGACTCCGCCGTGCATTTGAAAGCATAGTTATTTGCCCTGCGACGCCCGTTAGTGTCACACCACATGGAATACAGATTATTCATCTCGTTTGCTACAATTTCGGCGTGTATGTCGCGCACACAGAATATGATGGTCTTCTGCTCCGGCGTTCCCGTACGCGCGAGGTGCTGGAATAAATTGGCGCACATGGCGATGACGCGGTCCGGCAGCATTATCCGCGATTCGTAATCCGTTTTTTCGTACAGTTCTTTGAGTTTTTCCTCTGTGACAGGTTCGCCCGTTATGTAATTACGCGGATTGTGTTTCATTACTTCTTCGTATGTAATCCCTGTATCGTCAAGGTTTACACTTCCGCGTCGTATCTCGCAGGCGGCAAGGTAGCCGTCCTCAATCGCTTGCGACATGGTGTATTCATAGACAGGCTCGCCGAAATAACTTAGGTTGTCCGCCGTTATTTTACGGTCTGCTTCGGCTTCTTTGGAATGGTCTTTGATACTCAGTTGGCGCGGCGTGGCGGTCAGACCGATCTGAATTGCATCACTGTTGCGGATAAGGGATTGCGACCACTTGCCCCACGCGGAACGATGACACTCGTCAATGACAATATGCGAAAAGTAGTTTTCAGGGTAATTCTCCATGAGAAAACTCGCGTCGTCGTCATCTTTGGAAATGCCAAGAGATTGATATGTGGCGATGATTACCTTCGCGTTTTTTTGCGGGTTGCCTTTTTCGACAGGCGCGGCGTTCGCGCCGAATTTGTTCTGAAACGCTGTGACCGCCTGAGTTCGTAATTCATCGCGGTCGCACAGAAACAGAGCCTTGCGGAGTTGTCCGACGTCGGCGATGTGTTTGAGCATATTTACGGCGATAAAGGTTTTCCCCGCGCCGGTGGCAAGGGAGAGCAAGGCGCGTCTATGACCCTGGGCTATTTTTTCAAACACGGCGCGGATGGCGGCGTCCTGATAATAACGGCGCTGCGATTCACCGCCCGCGTATCTGACAAGTAACGGCTTGGCGGCTTCGGATTCTAGAGAGAATCCCATGCCGTTTTCATAACGTCGGCGCAGTTCAGCCGTGGTCGGAAATTCTGACATCAACTTGGGTTGTGAGGTCAGCCCCGTAAATTTATCGTATTCCACAAACTGATGCCCGTTGGATGAGAAGATAAATTTGACGTTGAGACGGTCGCAGTCGCCGTCACGCTTGCCCTGTGATAAACCAAACCCCGGCGGTTTACTTTCCGCTTTTGCTTCAATCAACGCTATAGCAACGGGCTGCGTGTCTTTAGACACTTCAAGACGCAACAGATAATCTGTGCGCCCTTTGCGCCGACTAGCCTTTCCGTCTATGACCTTTATGCCGCCGGAAGTCACTTCGACTCTGTAATTGGTTTCATCCCATCCGCGCAACCTGAGCGCGGGGTCTATAAGTTCATATCTGGTCTGCCACTCGTTGCGCGGCTCGTTGCGCGGCATGTCTTTCATTTTCGCCGCTGATTGGCTGTATCCATCAAATTCACCTATCCGTCCGTTGTCTTGCACTCCCGCGCCAGTATCGTCACGTGGTCAGGACCGAC
>JAITCJ010000068.1 GCA_031283145.1 Holophagales bacterium
AACCACTATACGTACGCTTTTGCCGGCGATGGCGATCTCATGGAAGGCGTGGCAATGGAATCCGCCAGTCTGGCCGGTCACTTGGGTCTGGAAAAGCTCATTGTCCTTTGGGACGATAATCGCGTTACCATTGAGGGTAGTACCGATCTGGCAATCAGCGATGATATAAAAACCAGGTTCCAGGCGCAGGGCTGGAGAGTTTTAGAAGCTGACGGGCAGAATGTTGGCGCGCTGACGGCTGTTTTCCAGGAGGCAAAGACTCCTTGCGGGAAGCCTACTTTGATAGCTTGCCGGACTATTATCGGATGGCCGTCTCCCAATAAACAGAATACTGCCGCGGCGCACGGCGCGCCGCTTGGCGCGGATGAAGTAAAAGCCTCCAAACGCGAATTGGGATGGGACCCTGAAGCCGCCTTTGTATTGCCGGAAGATGTTCTTGAGTCGTGGAGAATGTGTATTCAGCGCGGAGCGGAACTGGAAAGCGCGTGGAACACCAAGTTTGCGGACTATCAAAAGTGTCACCCCAAACTGGCCAAGGAACTGGAAAGGTTTTTAAGCGGTGATTTGGGGCAGACATGGCAGGCCGCGCTTCCGGTATTCAAAACAGGTGATAAACTCGCCACACGCGAAGCATCCGGCCAGATACTCAACGCCGTTGCCCCTCACATTCCGCAGTTGGTCGGTGGAAGCGCGGATCTTGCCTCCAGTAACAACACCACACTTAAAGGCGCGGGTGAATTTAGCAAGACTGAAGTCGGACGCAATTTTCACTTTGGTATCCGCGAACACGCTATGGGGTCAATTCTAAACGGCATGAGCCTTCATGGTGGTCTGAGGCCGTTTGGGGCTACTTTCCTGGTCTTTTGTGATTACATGCGCCCATCTCTGCGCCTGACAGCGCTCATGAAACAGCCGATAACCTATGTTTTCACCCATGACAGCATTGGCGTTGGCGAAGATGGACCTACGCACCAGCCAATAGAGCAGATCATGAGTATGCGCCTCATCCCTGGCCTGACAGTTATTCGCCCTGCTGACGCAACTGAGACCAATGCCGCCTGGTCAGCGGCGCTCTATAAGAAAAATGGCCCGGTCGCGCTTATTCTTTCGCGGCAGAAATTGCCAATATTAGACGCCCTTAAAACCACGGGCGCGGTTAAAGGCGGCTATGTATTAGAGGAAGCATCGGGTAATCCTGCCCTAATCATTGTCGCTACAGGCTCTGAAGTTCATGTTGCCCTCAAAGCGCGCAAACTATTAGAAAATGGAGGCATTCCAACACGCGTGGTCAGTCTGCCAAGCTGGGAAATTTTTGACGCTCAGGACGCGGCCTACCGTAAGTCAGTCTTTCCTGCCGATGTCCCGGCAATAAGTATTGAGGCAGGCGTTACTTCGGGCTGGCAGCGCTACGCCGTGGCAAGCGTTGGCATAGATCATTTTGGCGCCAGCGCTCCCGCTCATGTCCTTTTTGAAAAATTTGGGATTACGGCGGATCATTTGGCCGATGAAGCAAAGCGATTACTGTCCGCTGACCAGAAACGCGCCAAATTGTGATGATAATGAATAGAACCATCGCGTTTATTTTTTGCCCTTTGTTGATGTGCGGCGCACTTTTGGCAAAAGAACCGACAAGGACACCTGAACGGCGTCCTGATATCAGCGGTGTCTCAGGCAAATCATCGCTCTGGTCGCTTTTCCCTCAAGAATCGCCAAGGTCAAATCGGCACCCTCTGTTCTCAATATTTCCAGACCCACTGCCTGATGGCAGAACGACTGTCACCATGGAAGCGTCAAACCAGTTTTTGCGTCCTGATTTTGAGATTGCTGAAAATGGGCGCGCCTTTGCGCGCTTTGATGGCGAAGATTGGGGTTTGACATTAGATTTAGCCCGTGAGTTAGGTCCGCTAGTGTTCAACTTGCGTCTGCGTGGGATATGGCGCAGCGGGGGCTGGGCGGATCAAGCTATTGCTTCCTGGCATACGCTGTTAGGTACTCCTAAAGGCGGACGTGAAAATGCCCCTAAGTTCCGTTTGGACTACACCCTCATACGGGATGATCAGTTAGTAGCCAAATTAATCAGCGACCGCGCCTGCTTTATGGACACAGACCTGGCCGTTCTGTACCCATTCGGAAATGCGGAGTCTGGAGGACGCTTGGGAGTGTCCATTCAAGCCCCTACTGGCTCAAGAGACGATTTTTCCGGCAGCGCCGGCTGGGATGAGATTGTGGGCGTGGCTCTGTGGAAGTCTCGGGGATATTTTCGTTTTCATACACAGCTTGAGTATGCTTTTTTGGGGATCAGCGACTCAAACCCATACAGCTTGGTTTTGGAACGCAACACGCAAAAGAGGGCGTGGGTCGGCGTAACCTACCAGGGCCGAGGCCATGATTTTTGGAACGGACTAGGTTTAGACATAACCATTGCTTACACAGAAAGCCCTTATTCAATTGGGATATCAAGGATATACACATCCGGCTGGCAGCAGCACTGGACATTCAGCCACACTCGTCTGTCAAAGTGGAAGATAGGCCTATCGGAAGAGGCCGGAACCTACACAAGTCCTGATTTGACAGTGTTTGTGCAGTATCGTCTATAACATTTGTTTGGTGGATAAGTGGATTGATTATGCAAGTGTGCATAAAATATTACTGAATATCAAGACTTTTGATTGAAGATATATTATTCATAACCAACAAGGCATTCTATCTAGGCTACACTTAGATACTCCAGGTCATGCTTAGACCCAGTGTTTTTGAATAATTCCGCGAGACTGTCATGAAATTTTGCCGTCATTTTACTGTTGCTGGTAGCAATCCCCTTGAGCGCTTCAATTTTGTGCCGCGCGCAAGCAAGATAACAAAGCTGGATGGAACGGTGGTTTTTGAGGCTAAGGATGTGTATGTGCCGGAAGCCTGGTCGCAAGTGGCTGTGGACATCCTTGCCCAAAAATACTTTCGCCGCGAGGGCTTAAGTTCGGACAGCCGCGGTGAGCGGGATTCCAGACAGGTTTTCCATCGTCTGGCGGGTTGCTGGAGGCACTGGGGTGAACAACATGGCTACTTCGATTCATCTGAAGACGCCCAATGCTTCTATGACGAACTTGTGTATATGCTAGCCGGTCAGATGTGCGCTCCAAACAGTCCGCAGTGGTTTAACACGGGATTGCACTTCGCGTATGGAATCACCGGTCCGGCACAGGGACACAGTTATGCCGACCCCGTTTCCGGTGAAATAAAACGCAGTACATCGGCCTATGAGCGATCACAGCCTCATGCGTGTTTTATACAGAGCGTTTCTGATGACCTTGTCAATGATGGCGGGATCATGGATCTTTTGAGGCGTGAAGCCAGGATATTCAAATATGGATCCGGTACGGGTACTAATTTTTCCAAAATCCGCAGCGCAGAAGAACCCCTTTCAGGGGGCGGATACAGTTCCGGCTTAATGAGTTTTTTACAAGTTGGCGATAGGGCCGCAGGAGCTATAAAATCCGGCGGAACAACCCGCCGCGCCGCAAAAATGGTGTGTTTGGATTTAGATCATCCGGATATTGAAAGTTTTGTGGATTGGAAAGTTAATGAAGAGCGCAAAGTCGCCATGATGGCCGCAGGTTCCATGCTCATAGGAAAACATTGGAATTCTGTCTGCGAAGCCGTAGAAAGTTCCCCAACCTTTGACGCAAACTCCAAGACAAATGAAAAGCTCCGCCGCGCAATCGTGAGAGCTAAAAAAGACGGAGTTCCCGGGCCATTCCTAACGCAGTGCGTACAGCGCCTGGCGATGGGCGATTCCCGCCGCGATCTGAAAATCTTTGATACGGCATGGGACAGCGAAGCCTACGCCACAGTTTCCGGTATGAACTCCAACAACAGCGTCCGCGTTCCGGAAGCGTTTATGAAAGCGCTTGAGAGCAATGGAACTTGGGACCTGGTACGCAGAACCAATGGCAATATCATAAAGACAGTTAAGACGCGCGATCTATGGGATCGCATTAACTACGCCGCTTGGGCATGCGCCGACCCCGGAATTCAATTTGATACAACCATCAACGAGTGGCACACTTGCCCGGAAGACGGACGTATTAATGCCTCCAACCCCTGCAGTGAGTACATGTTTCTCGACGACACCGCTTGCAACCTCGCGTCTTTGAATCTCTGCGCTTTTCTCAATCCTGACGGCAGTTTTGACATTGCTAGCTATCGCCATGCTATTCGCGTTTGGACCGTAGTGTTGGAAATATCTGTTTTGATGGCGCAGTTTCCAAGTGAGCGGATTGCTCAGCTCAGCTATGACTTTAGAACGCTGGGGCTTGGCTACGCTAATCTCGGCGCGATGTTAATGCGCATGGGCATACCGTACGACAGCGAAGTTGGCACACAGTGGTGCGCCTCGCTAACTGCTATTATCACAGGCGATGCGTACGCGGCCAGCGCGGAGATGGCCAAAGAACTGGGAACATTCCCAGGATATACCCGCAACAGAGAACACATGCTGCGTGTGATCCGCAATCATCGCCGTGCGGCGCATAATGTTCCAAACAGCGAATATGAACAGCTCTCCATCAAGCCTCATGGACTGCATGGAACTGGAATCCCGCAGGAACTGCTTCAAACAGCGCGTCAAAGCTGGGATAGAGCTTTGGAACTGGGTCAGGATTACGGCTACAGGAATGCTCAGGTCACGGTCTTGGCTCCGACCGGAACTATTGGTTTGCTTATGGACTGCGATACAACCGGTATTGAGCCTGACTTTGCTCTGGTCAAGTTTAAGAAGCTGGCGGGCGGCGGATATTTCAAACTGGTCAATAGCGCCCTGCCATCCGCACTGGCTAACCTTGGGTACGACAAAGAACAAATCCAAGATATTGAACGCTACGTGCTAGGCTGGCAGCAAATTACAGATAAAACCCCCGGTATAAGCCGGAGCGACTTGCTGAACAATGACTGGACTGACGCCGAAATCCGCGTGTTGGAGCAAAAACTGCCGGGGGCTTTCGATCCCTCCTACATATTGGATATAGATCGCCTTAAAAAGTATTTCTCAGCAAATAACGTTGAAGCCTTTGTCGAGGCTCTGTCAGGCACGCTGACTATTGAAGGCGCGCCACACATAAAATCTGAACACCTGCCGATATTCGATTGCGCAAATAAATGCGGCCGAAAAGGGCAGCGCTATATAAGCCCCGAAGGTCATTTGCGGATGATGGGCGCAGCCCAGCCATTTCTCTCCGGCGCAATCAGCAAGACCGTTAATTTGCCTTGTGAATACACAGTCAAACAGGTCGCGTCTATTTATGAGGCCAGTTGGAAAATGATGCTCAAGGCTGTGGCTATTTATCGTGATGGTTCAAAAATGAGTCAGGCTATAGCTACAAATTTGGATCTCCTTGAAGGAGCCGACGTGTTGTTGGATGAAGAATCATCCACAGCGGAAAAGTCCGATGCCCTAGCTAAAGCTATGACTCATCAGGTCATCCGCGTATATCGCCGCAGAATGCCCGACAGGCGCGCCGGTTACACTCAATCGGCAAATATTGGGGGGACTAAGATCTATTTACGTACCGGCGAGTACGAGGATGGCGCGCTGGGTGAAATATTTCTGGACTCGCACAAAGAGGGCGCCGGTTTCCGCGCCGTACTCAACTGTTTCGCCATCGCTATATCTATAGGGCTTCAATATGGAGTGCCTTTGGAGGAATTTTGTGAATCTTTCCTTTTCACTAAGTTTGAGCCTCAAGGCCTGGTGCAGGGATCGGACACAGTCAAATTCAGCACAAGCATAATTGACTTTGTATTTCGCGAGTTGGCTATCAGCTACCTTGGGCGGTACGAATTAGCCCAGATACCCGAAGAAGAATTTGTAAACCTCATAGGCCGGAAACTTGAGAGTCAGGCTCAGGTTTTTCAGGGGCAGTACACCAGAATGACGCCTCTGTTTCCTGAATCACACGCGGAGCAAACGCCCTTGAACCTGCCCCAGGCAACGCGTCATTCCTCCCTGTCTGCTGTAAATGCTTATCAAAACGCGAGGGAAAAGGGATATACAGGCGACCCATGCCCGGAGTGCGGTCATCTCACCCTTGTCAGGAATGGCGCGTGTCTGAAGTGCCAAACCTGCGGAGCAACCACGGGATGCAGTTGAGATTTATATAATGAGTGTTTTTACAGCGCTGACCGCTAAAACCCTCTGGCGAACATTGCCCAGAAAGTGTCGCCCAGCTCAATCCATTTTTGCATGGCCGACCTGGAAAAATCGCCTGAGTATTGTGTCAGATATTCCTGCACTCTTTTGCGGCCTTCCAGGGAGTTGTCTCTGCTGAGCATTTCCCTTACACGCTGTTCCACTACTGGCAGTTCTATTAGTCCCTTGATTTCAAATTCCATAATGGAATCATTGATTAAGTCCTTAGTCTGTCCCCATCTGACTTGGGCTAACTTATTGGCTCGCCTGAAAGTCCAGGCCGCGCTGTCCATGCGGAATTTTTTCTGCGGGTCAATTTCAAAGGGCTTCGGCAGGCTGAGTATTCCGGCAAACAGCGGAATGCGCGGACTTTGACCTGGGTTATCAAAACTGAACCAAGCTACGCCGCCAACTTCATTTGGCAGCCAGTCACGCAGTTGGGTCACATGACTGTAAGAACATTGCGGAACCGCGATTGTGCGTTGATTCTGAATAGTGTCCGGCTTGATAGTGTTAATCAGCCTGATCATATCGTTATTCATCCAGGGATTGACCGCGGGGCTGCGTATAAGTTCCGGCGGTTCCCCTGCCGGAGGGGGTGGCTCACCCGGTCTTCTCTGCCTGGGAACCATCAATCTTTTAAAGCGGTCGTATTCTGTATCCTCATAAGTCTGACGGAAAAAGGCAAAAACCTTTTCCGGGCTGACTCTTTGATCCGGCTTGACGGAAATAGGCAATTCCAGCATGTCCATATTCAAGTTGAGAGATGGAGCCAAGCTGCTGAGAATAAAGAACTCGCGGATCGCGTAAGGTTTTCTGACGCCGCCGTATATCTTCCAGAATTTAAAGTTTTCTCTGGCGGGATCCCACCATCCCATTTCCCTGCCAAGCGTAAAAATGTTGGCTGAGGCCATGTAGCGGTCCGGCTTTGATGGGTCAACCTCGCTTATGCGGGGAATATTTGCTGATACCCCCACGTGGTCATCCGGAATCCGCACCGCCGCCCAAACAGCGCCGATTTTATTTTCACCGCCCCCCATTATTTCAAAGTGCCAGGCTTCTTTTTTGTCCGCAACTGTCAGGCACTCGCCGCTGTCGCCATAGCCGTACTGCTCCGCCAGACCACCCATCAGCTTTATGGCATCTCTCGCGGTAGCGCAGCGTTCCAGCGCAACTGCCTGGAGTTCCTCAATTGTAAACAAACCATTCTTATTTATCAGTTCCTCGCGTCCGCCAAAGGTGGTTTCACCCATCGCCAACTGTCTTTCGTTCATAAAGGGGTAGCTTGTGTTTATATACGCGTAAGTCTCAGGCACTTGTGGAATCCGCCCCTTTTTCACCATGCCTCTCAGGTCGTCCGGCGTTTCAGTGTGCATTTTGCCCCACCATATCTCACGATCAGAGCCAGGCTGATTTTTTGTTCTGGGCTGGATGTTCAGCCATGCCCGATAATTGCCATCGCAGGAATGAGACGTAATCACCGAACCGTCGGTAGATGCCCTTCTGCCCACTATAATGCTGGTGCAAGACTCCGAGCTTTCCTCACGCACGGCAGACTGGGACACCAGCGCCGTCGTTGGAAGCATGAGCAATAAAACTGCCGAAAGAACATGTCTCATAACAACTCCGCAATATAGCAATACACAACTGTGATTTACAAGTAAATCCCAGCATAGCAGTTCAACTACAAAAAGTTGAACTGCTATAAAATTGACTATACCAAGAAATTAAAGGACTTGGACAAAAGATGAAAAAAGGAAACGGGAGATGAGAATGTGGCAATTCCATATGAAACGCGCCATCACACATGAAATTGCTATACTTATCACACTGGCCTGACCGTTTTACATGGCCTATTAAATTCCTGGAGCCGCGATGCCTGAACTTGCAGCACAATTAGCTGGATACCGAGCGCCCTTTCCGTCGTCCACCAAGGTCTATGTGGCGGGATCGCGGCCAGACATAAGGGTTCCTTTCCGCCAAGTGAATTTGAGTCCCACTGTTGACTTTTATGGACAGAGAGTGTCCAACCCTCCTCTGATTCTCTATGACACCACCGGCCCATATACAGATCCAAACGCTGCCATAGATCTGTCTAAGGGTCTCCCTCCCACGCGGTTGCTCTGGGTAATGGAAAGAGGTGACGTAGAAGAACTGGAGAGCTATTCCAGCTCGTACCGCCAACTGCGGGAACGCGACGCGAATTTGGACGCCATCCGCTTTCCCTCTCCCCGCAAACCGCTGCGCGCAAAACCTGGTCACAGAGTGACGCAAATACACTACGCCCGCAAGGGCATTGTCACACCGGAAATGGAATTTGCCGCTATACGTGAAAACCTCGGCCGTCCAAATGGCAGCCACATAACGCCTGACTTTGTAAGGCGGGAAGTTGCCGAAGGACGCGCTGTAATCAGCGCCAATATAAACCACCCCGAAGCCGAGCCAATGATCATAGGCAGAGCTTTCCTTGTAAAGATAAACGCCAACATCGGTAATTCAGCCGTGGCTTCTTCCATTGAGGAAGAAGTTGAAAAAATGGCATGGTCTATCAGATGGGGCGCGGATACCGTGATGGATCTGAGTACCGGACCCAATATCCACGAGACCCGCGAATGGATATTGCGCAATTCGCCGGTTCCAATAGGCACTGTGCCTATTTATCAAGCTCTGGAAAAAGTGGATGGCAGAGCTGAGGAACTCAACTGGGAAATTTTCCACGACACCTTGATAGAACAATGCGAACAGGGTGTGGATTACTTTACCATTCACGCCGGTGTGCGTCTGGCCCATATTCCGCTGACGGCGAGCCGTACCACAGGGATTGTAAGCCGCGGCGGCTCTATCCTGGCAAAGTGGTGTCTGGCTCATCACAGAGAGAATTTTTTGTACACGCACTTTGATGAAATCTGTGAACTGCTGGCTGGTTACGATGTGGCTTTCAGTCTTGGCGACGGTCTGCGCCCAGGCTCCATTGCCGACGCCAACGATGAGGCTCAGTTTGCCGAACTTGATACATTGGGCGAACTGACCAGGAGAGCCTGGGCGCGCGACTGCCAGGTATTTATCGAAGGTCCAGGTCATGTGCCGATGCACTTGATACAGGAAAATATGGACCGCCAGTCAAAGGTCTGCCACGGCGCTCCATTTTACACACTGGGGCCGCTCACGACAGACATCGCGCCTGGCTATGATCACATCACATCCGCCATTGGCGCCGCAATGATTGGTTGGATGGGTACAGCCATGCTCTGCTACGTTACGCCCAAAGAGCACCTCGGGCTGCCGAACAAAAAAGACGTAAAAGACGGCGTGATCGCTTATAAAATAGCCGCACACGCGGCAGATTTGGCAAAGGGTCACCCTGGAGCCAGAGCTTGGGATGACGCAATGAGTAAGGCGCGCTTTGAATTCCGCTGGAATGATCAATTCAACCTGGCAATGGATCCCGAAACAGCCCTGACTTTCCACGATGCCACACTCCCCGCCGGAGGCGCTAAATCAGCCCATTTCTGTTCCATGTGCGGTCCCCGCTTCTGCGCCATGAAGATTACAGAGGAAGTCAGAGAGTATGCATCACACAAAAATCTCGACACGGCCAGCGCCATTGAGGAGGGTCTCAAAGAAAAAGCCAAAGAATTCAGCAAAACCGGCTCTGAAATTTATAGACAGGCTCAAAGCATTGATTAACTATCTTTATTTTCAACAAAAGTCTTGCAGGACTCCTTTGTGTTATACCATTTCCCATTTCTAATATTACATATAATTACAGCGGCACAGGTTTTTCAAAAAAGGGGGCAGCAGCTTTCTCCAAGCATTTCTGGACGGCGTCCTCAATGTCCTTGAGAGTGCGGCAATATCTGTTCCGCAATGTATGACGCTTGAGCCACTGCCATAATCTCTCTACCGGATTCAGTTCTGGTGAGTAGGGCGGCAAATAAATAAGCTCAATGTTTTTTGGCACCCTCAAACCT
>JAITCJ010000132.1 GCA_031283145.1 Holophagales bacterium
GAAGCCGGCGAACAGCATTCAATGGCACGACGCGGTCATTAAGTGGCTTGACCAATGGGTTAAGAAAGATTAGTGGAAGAGGAGGCGGACGTGTCTCAGCCACGCGGAAATTCAAAAACGGGTACGACCACGGAAACCAGAATTTCCGAAAAGCTCCAGGCGCCGCCGCTTTATAGGGTAATACTCCACAATGACAACTACACAACGCGCGATTTTGTCGTATGGGTGTTACAGGAAGTATTTCGCAAGGCGGAAGCGGACGCGGTATCCATAATGCTTTTAGTTCACAACAGCGGCATGGGCGTGGCCGGGATATACCCTTTTCAAGTGGCGGAGACCAAGGTTGAGCAAGTCAGGGAATTAGCCGAGCGACACGAATTTCCGCTACTATGTACCTTTGAGCCAAACGTCTGATGCCGGAAAAACCGCGATTAACCCCAACACTGCAAAAGTCTATAGAATCAGCCTTTTGGCACGCCTCCCAGAGCGGTCATGAATATTTGACCATTGAGCATTTGTTGTTCAGCCTCAGGGACGACATCCTTGTTTATAACGCCATACGGGCGTGCGGCGGAAATTTTGATGAAATATGGCTGGAACTGGAAAAATATCTGTCGGAAAATCTGGAGACCATACCCTGGAAAAAGGCTCCTGATCCAATTCCAACGATAGCTTTTAATCGAGTAATGGAGAGGGCGATAGTTCACACCATAGCCAGTGAGGTTGAGCAGATAGACAGCGGAGCGGTGCTGGCCTCTATACTGCCTGAGACGGAGAGTTTCGCCTCTTATGTTTTGAATAAACATGGCATAAAACGCTTGCACTTGCTGCGATTCCTTTGTCACGGCCACAATTTGCCGCCATCAAAGGGCGCTGTCGCCCCGTTCCGCCGCCAGGAGGCTGAAAACGAAGAAGAAATTACTTCCAGCGATCCCTTAGCTGCTTACGCGGTTGACTTGCTGGAGAAAGCAGGACAAGGCCGTATAGACCCCCTGGTGGGGCGCGAACCGGAACTTGAGCGCGTCATGCACGTACTCTGTCGGCGCAGAAAAAATAATCCGCTGTTGGTAGGCGAGGCTGGCGTTGGTAAAACCGCGCTGGCGGAGGGTTTGGCTTTGCGTATGTATCGTGGCGAGGTTCCGGATGGGCTTGCCGCGAGCGCTTATTACTCCCTGGATTTGGGAGCGCTCCTGGCCGGCACACGCTACAGAGGGGACTTTGAAGCCCGCGTCAAAGCCGTATTGGACTCGCTCAAAAAAAAGCAGGGGGCCTTGCTGTTCATAGATGAAATCCACACACTATCTGGCGCGGGTTCAGTAAATGGCGGAAGCCTGGACGCCGGAAACCTGCTGAAACCGTTCCTTGCCTCAGGCGAGCTTCGCTGTATAGGAGCCAGTACATACCAGGATTTAAAAAGCGGTTTTGAAAAAGACCGCGCCCTGGCCCGAAGGTTCCAGATAATTGAACTTGCCGAACCGGCCGAGCCGGAAGCCGTAGAAATACTGAAAGGACTTTGCGGCGCTTATGAAGCGCATCATCGCGTAAAGTTTACAGACGAATCCATTGAAGCCGCTGTTCGGCTTTCAGCAAGACATCTCAGGGACAGTTTCCTGCCTGATAAGGCACTGGACGTGATGGATGAAACCGGAGCCGCGCAGCGGTTATTGCCGGCTGACAAACGCAAACATGTGCTGGGTGTGCCGGAGGTTGAAACAGTAATCTCCAAGATGGCTCGCGTTCCGGTGCAATCAGTGACTTCTGATGACGCCTCTCGCCTTGCCCGTTTGGAAACCGACCTGAAATCTGTGATATATGGTCAGAACGAAGCTGTGGAGCGCATTGCGTCGTCCATAAAGTTGAGCCGCTCTGGACTGTGCGGACACGACCGGCCCAGCGGATCTTTCCTGTTTGCCGGCCCCACAGGTGTTGGCAAGACAGAACTGGCCAAACAGTTAGCCAATACCTTGAACGTTCCATTCATCCGTCATGACATGTCTGAATACATGGAAAAACACGCGGTCAGCCGCTTAATCGGCGCGCCGCCGGGCTATGTGGGGTTTGATGACGGCGGACTATTGGTTGACTCCATACGCAAGCAGCCTCACGCTGTCTTACTGTTGGATGAAATAGAAAAAGCGCACTCTGACTTGTTCGCCATACTGCTTCAGGTTATGGATCACGCCACATTGACAGACCCGCATGGACGCAAGGCTGATTTTCGCCATGTAGTTATGATTCTCACCACAAATGCCGGTTCCAAAAACATCAGCCAGCGGCGTTTGGGATTTGCCGACTCCGGTGTTGGCGGAAGCGCCAGAGGCGCTATTGAAAAGACTTTCAGCCCGGAATTTCGCAATCGCCTGGACGCGATTTTGTACTTCAAACCCTTGGGACGACCGGAAATACTGCGTGTTGTGGATAAATTCGCCAATGAGCTGCGACATTTATTGAGCGAAAAAAAAGTGGAATTGAGCTTGACCAACGCCGCGCGCGACTGGCTGGCCGAAAAAGGCTTTGACCCCGTCATGGGCGCGCGCCCTATGTCCAGAGTCTTTGAGGAACACATGAAACGCCCCCTTGCCGACGAGATGTTGTTTGGCAGCTTAAAGAGCGGAGGCAAAGCCAAGTTTGACGTTCGGCGGGACAAATTGACATTGAGCGCAAAGAACAGCGCCGCGAGCGGCAAAAGAGAAAAGAAAAAAGTAAAAGTAATATAGCGGTTCAACTACGAAAAGCTGAACCGCTATATGTTCACGCGCTGACTCGCCAGCGCTCAAGCGGGCGCTCTGAGAGGTCCCAAATCATGAAACCTGAAGGCAGACGCTTCAGGCCAAGTTTTTCACGAATGACAGACTTGGCCATTTCAACGCTTCGAGCGCTAATAGGGCCGTATTCCATGAAGAAGTCCGGAAGTTTGAAACCGTAAGAACGCATA
>JAITCJ010000114.1 GCA_031283145.1 Holophagales bacterium
TGCATAGTCTATCCCACACTCTGTGAACAGTGTCGTATGACAGTGGCGAACCTTGCGAATTGCCTGGAAATACCCATTGTGTATTATTCTGCACTGGAAGTGACTTGATAATCTCAACCGCTTTTATTGGCAACTCAAGATATTTTGCGCCTGTTTTTTTTGCTGTCTTGTGGTCACGCAATAGGGCATAGCCCTCGTCTAAATGCAGGTCGTTGTTATATTTAAGTGATAGCACTTCGGACACGCGCCCCGCGGTGAGAGCTATAACTTTTATTGCCGCCAGCGCCCAAACATTGTGTTTATGAGAATTTTCAAATTGCTGTATTGTCAAGCCAATAGCTTTAAGTTCGCTCGGTGAAATATCTCTCACGCGTGGCGCTTCCTGGTGGCGTTTTATGTGGCGACACGGATTAGAGCCGTCCGGCCTCAATCCCCAGACTTCACATTGCGTGCAGATTGATGACAGGATCGCAAGAACACGGCCTATAACCGGTCTGGCTGGTTTTGACGCATACCATCGCTTAACTATTTCACGGCTCAATTCCTCAACTGAGGTTTTGCCGAGCGTTGGCAGAACGTGTTTTTCCAGAGTGCTGCGAAAATTTTTTATTGTTTGAGGCTTTAATTTGCTCGGCGCATACTCTGTTAGATAGCGCTCAACGGCGTCCGCAACCGTGAAACTGGAAGCCGCCTTTTTTGTCAGCGCTTCCGCAGGGTTAATTCCTGCGTCAACCTGTGCGCGATAAGCTCTTGCGTATTCCCGCGCCCTGACGAGCGGTAAATCTGCAAATGCTCCCAAGCGCAACCATTTGAGCTTTGAGCCGCGCCCACCCATACGATAAACTAAGTAATACGTCTTTGCGCCTTTGGCCGTCATACGGAACCACAGCCCAGGCGTTTGAGGGTCTGAAAAATTATGGATACTTCCATCAGGTTTGAGCGCGGCGAGTGTTTTCTGATCAAACTTCACAGGCATTTTTCCATCTAATACCAGTCTAACACCGCGCAAAGATTTTGTCGTGTGCTTTCAGATTCTATACAACCTAGAACCCAAGAAACACTGGACTTTACATAAATTTCAGGGCGTATCAAATCAAGTTAAACTTCATTCCACATGAAATAGCATATTTCATATGGAATCGCACAAAATTTAAACATTCGATGAATTTTTTCCTTGACCTTGTTTTTTTGACATTTCATAATTCAACGTATGTTGAAAATGATGAACGACAATTCGTCCAAGCCGCGACCTCGGGGGCCAAAACCGGTGAGAATTGACCCCTCACAACTTCTCGACGCCGCGCAGCGCGTGTTTGCGCGGGATGGCGTGGATGGCGGCAGTGTTCGTGCCATAGCCAGGGAAGCAAAGTGCGACCCCAGTCTGCTCTATTATCATTTTGAAAATAAAGAGGCCATCTTTGTGGCCATATTAGAGCAAAAGTTCAACCGCTTTATACCCGATTTAGAAAATATCTCAAGAGCGTACAGCGCGCATAACACACGCGGCGCGCGGCAGGGCGCAAAAGGTACGCGTCCAATCAATGAGTTTGGCCGCACTCCGTTGCAGGAGGCATTTTGGCAGATGATCAAGACATTTCGCAAAAACATACAAAACGACGCCAGCTTCAGGGGCATGATGCGCAACAGCGTGGCGACAAACCACAGCTTTGCGCAAAACAAGGTGATGAATTACGTTTTGCGCGTGATACAGATTGTGCAAAAACTTTTAAGCGATGGTATGGAATCGGGCGAATTACGGGGGGATATAAATTTATACATCACAACATTTTTCTTTCTGAGAACCTGCGTTGAAATATTGGATTTCTTTCCAGTGTTAAACGCAACATTAATTTCAATGCCGCTTGAAGAAGCTATTGATTTGGCCGAAAAACAGTGGTTCCGATTGTTTTGGAGAGGAATCGCGAATGATTCAAACCCTGATGAGGAAAGTCTATGAAAAAACAAATTGTTATCCCCGTTCTGGCAATCGTCCACGGCTTTGGGGGCTTTTACCTGTACAAGTTCTCTCTGTCCGCGCCTGAATCCGTTACATTGTACGGCAGTGTTGATATTCGGGAAGCGGCGCTGGCTTTCAGGGTTTCGGGGCGAGTTGCGGACATTAAAGTGGATGAAGGCGATGCTGTCAAGGCGGGCGACGCGCTGGCTGCGCTGGACACAGAACCCTTTCAAAATACGGCGGACGCGGCGGACGCAGCTCTGGCGTCAATATCGGCTCGCAATTCGCTGATTCACAGCGGCAACCGAGCCGAAGACGTAGCCCAGGCAAAGGCAAAAATGGAAGCGTCGGATGCGGCTCTCATAAATGCCCAACAGCAGTACGACCGCGTGTCCGCGCTTATACCCTCTGGAATCGTATCCCAGGATCAGGTTGACACACTTAAAGCCGCCAGAGATTTAGCGGCGGCTAACTTGCGCGCCGCAGAAGAGCAGTACAAAGCGCTTGGCGTTGGATTCAGGGCGGAGGAAAAAGCTGAATCAGACGGATTACTCAAGCAGGCTCAGGCCAATCTTGAAATAAGCCGCCTGGCTGTCCAGGACGCCACACTGCGAGCGCCCAGCGATGGCTACATACTGACGCGCGCTATTGAGAAAGGTATGATGGTTCAAGCCGGTACGTCCGCTTTCAGTCTATCCCTTACCAGCCCCGTATGGATCCGCGCTTACGTAGACGAGCCGCAGATCGGACTTTTCAACACCGGAACCAAGGTAATACTGTACACAGACTCACGCCCAAAACAGCCGTACCACGGAACAGTGGGCTTTGTTTCACCAACTGCGGAATTCACTCCCAAATCCGTTGAAACAGCCGACCTCAGGACAGCCCTTGTATATCGCATACGTATAGTGGTTGATGACCCTGACGCCATGCTCCGGCAAGGGATGCCCATAACCGTCAAACGCCTGGAATAACCATGATTACCGCCATTGAGGTAAAGAGCCTTCAAAAGCGATTCCCCGGACAGTCTCCGGCTCTTGACCAAATCAGCGTCAACATCGCGCATGGCTCCATCACAGGTCTTGTCGGTCCAGACGGGGCCGGCAAAACAACCCTGCTGCGCCTGATGGCGGGATTGCTTGAACCAACTAAGGGGTACATCAAAGTCCTAGGCATGGATCCATTCCTGCAGTGCGATGATCTCCGCGCTGATATTGGTTACATGCCTCAGAAGTTTGGCCTTTACGAAGACCTGAGCGTAATCGAAAACCTCAACCTGTACGCCGATCTGCGTAATGTACTCGACAGTGAGCGTCAGCGCCTTTTCCGGCGACTGCTGACATTCACTGATCTGACCAAGTTTACAAAACGATACGCCGGCAAACTGTCAGGGGGAATGAAGCAAAAACTCGGTCTGGCCTGTACACTGCTGGGTACTCCAAAAATACTGCTGCTGGACGAACCGGGCGTAGGCGTTGACCCCATATCCCGCCGCGAGTTGTGGAGGATGGTTCGTGAACTGGCCGGCGGCGGAATGACTGTACTGTGGAGTACATCCTATCTGGATGAAGCCGAGCTGTGCGATTCAGTCTGTCTGATGAACCAGGGCCGGATAGTTGCCGACGATACGCCGCAATCCCTCAAATCCACCATGCGCGGACGCTGTCTGCACATAACAAATATCCAGGGCAACCGCCGGAACTTATTAAAACAGGCTCTGCGCGCGCCTGAAGTCATTGACGGAGTGATACAGGGGGCAAACGTGCGGCTGGTTACGGCGGCGGTTGGCGCGTACCCGGACTTGGGACCTGTCGGCGCCGGACCAACGGCCAGACTGGTCGAAGTGGAGCCGAGGCTGGAAGACGCGTTTATAAGCCTTCTGGGTGGTTCATCCAGCGCCGAATCCGCTCTGGCAGCCGTCATTCCTGAGGTTGAACTGCCGCCGGACATGAACCAGGACGCCGTGATAGAGGCCAAACAGCTCACCAAGCGATTTGGGAAATTCACGGCTACGGATTCCGTGAATTTCAGGGTTAAAAAGGGAGAGATATTTGGACTTCTGGGTCCCAACGGCGCAGGCAAGTCAACTACTTTCAAGATGGAGTGCGGTCTGTTAAAGCCTACAAACGGTCAAGCGCTGGTGATGGGGATTGACCTGAAAGAAAGCCCCTCAAAGGCAAGGCAGCGCCTTGGGTATATGGCGCAAAAATTTTCACTGTACAGACAACTCACGGTTGAAAAAAATCTGGCCTTTTTCTCCGGTATATACGGCTTAACGGGCGAAAGACAAAAGCACAAGATTCAACAAATGCTGGATGTCTTTTCGCTTCATCCGTACCTGGAGATGCCATCGGCAGATCTGCCCCTGGGCATCAAACAGCGCCTCGCTCTTGCTTGCGCTGTAATGCACGGGCCTGAACTGCTGTTTCTTGATGAACCCACGTCAGGTGTTGACCCTGTAGCCAGGCGGGAATTTTGGACGCACATCAACGGCCTGGCAAACAAGGGTGTCACCGTGATGGTGACTACACATTTCATGGACGAAGCCGAATACTGTGACCGTATCGCCCTTGTGTACCGCGGTAAACTCATAGCCCTTGGCACACCGGACGATCTTAAACGCAAGGTCATCACAAAGGAAAATCCGAACCCCACCATGGAAGACGCTTTTATAAAATTAGTCAGGGAGGCCGACGATGAATAGCGGTGGAAGCGGTTTTAGCCTGAGGCGTCTGCGGGCGCTGAACAAAAAAGAGTTTTTGCAGATAGTTCGCGATCCAAGCAGTATATTGATAGCCTTTATTTTGCCGGTCGTAATGCTGTTTTTTATTGGCTACGCCATAAACCTTGACACCAGCAGGGTAAGGGTCGGGCTTTTAGCGCTGGACGGCGGCGAAAAGGCAAAGAGTTTTATCAGCGCGTTACAGGCTTCGCCCGTCATAGACCTATACCCCATTTTGTCCCAAGAAAGTCTGTTGCGCGAAATGGCGCAAAAAAAACTGCGGGGCGCGGTTGTGCTGCAAAATGATTTTTCCGCCAAAGTAATCATCGGCCAGGGCGGCGCGGCCATTCAAGTCATTGCCGATGGCGGCGAGCCAAACACGGCTAATTTTGTACAGGCATACATCATGGGCATCTGGCAAAACTGGAGCCTGGCTCACAGCCAGGAAAACGCAATAAAAACAACGCGGCCAATAGACATACACACACGCGCCTGGTTCAACCCAAGCGCGATAAGCCGCAACTTCCTGATACCAGGCAGCATTGCCATAGTATTGACTGTCATAGGTGCCATGCTTACTTCCATGGTCGTGGCGAGGGAATGGGAGCGAGGGACGATGGAAGCGCTGCTTTCAACGCCCATAAAAAAATTGGAACTGTTGCTATCAAAAATAATTCCATACTACACGCTTGGCATGGCAGCCATGTTTTTGTGCCTTATAGTCGCCACTACCATCATGGACGTGCCATTTCGCGGCTCAATTTTGATTTTATGCGTCATTTCAACTTTATTCCTGGGTTGCGTCCTTGGGATGGGGTTGCTTATATCAACCGTCACGCGCAATCAATTCAACGCGGCCTCAGCTACTCTTCTCATCGGTTTTCTGCCCGCCATGATACTGGGGGGCATAGTGTTTGAGATAGCAAGTATGCCCCTTATACTGCGCTTTATTTCCAGGTTGTTCCCAACACGCTATTACGCAAACTCACTGCAAACAATTTTTCAGACCGGATTTGTGCCGGAGCTGATTTGGACAAATGCCTTTTTTCTGATAATACTAATGTTTTTTTGGTTTGGCATAACAGCAAAGAAAACCAAACGGAATCTGGAGTAGTATATGCTGTATAGGCTCCTGCAGTTGGTCAAAAAAGAGCTTCAAGTATTATTTGGAGATAAAAGCAGCAGGATGATGCTGATAATGCCTGTAATTATGCAAGTCGCGCTATTCCCCTTTGCAGCCACAATGGAAGTCAAGGAAAGCGCAATAGCCATATATAACGAAGACAATGGCGCGGCATCAATAGAATTATCACAGCGTATTGCCAAAGCAGCCGCTTTTAAAACGGTCATGAATATATACAGTCAGAATGACTTAATTGATGTAATAGACAAACAGAAAGTTCTTATCGCCGTGCATTTTCCGCAAAGGTTTTCGGCCGGCTTGTCTTCCCAATCACACCCGGCATCGGCTCAGGCGCAGGTCATAATAGACGGCAGACGCTCAAACGCGGGGCAGATAGCCAACTCGTACATATCGCAGATAATCAATGAATATATACTTGAAAAATCGCCTCAACGACCTGCGACAGCCATCATTGTGCGCAACGCCTACAACCCCAATCTGAATTTTAAATGGCACATTCTGCCATGCCTGGTGGCTATAATAACAACCGTTGGAAGCCTAATGGTGACGGCGCTTTCCGTGGCACGCGAGAGGGAAGAAGGCACTTTTGACCAACTCTTGGTCACGCCTCTGACTCCTGGCTACATTATGGCGGGCAAAACGGTCCCCGGCATCATAGTCGCCGTAGGTCAGGCAATCATTATTACACTGGCGGCCGTGCTGATTTACAGAGTGCCGTTTAACGGGTCATTTTTAGCGCTGCTTATGGGCATGGTTGTATATGGCCTGTCGCTGTCAGGTGTCGGGCTTTTTGTCTCCTCCATCTGCTCCACGCAGCAGCAGGCTTTTTTAGGCGCGTTCAGCTTCATGGTCCCGGCCATGATGCTCTCAGGCTTCGTCGCTCCCATAGAAAACATGCCGCGTTTTCTGCAAATACTGTCGTACGGCAATCCACTGTGCTATTTCATACAACTGGTAAAGGGCGTATTTCTGAAACAGTTCGCCTTTATGGACGTGTTTCCTTTTTTATGGCCGATGTTACTGATAGCGCTCTTTACCCTATCCGCCGGACTTTGGGTGTTTAAACATCATATTGAATGAGATACAGCCAACAAATAAATCAACCAGGCGCGGATCAAAATGGGTTCCACTGCCATTTTTAATAATTTCGATCGCTTGTTCGCGTGAAAAAGCTTCTTTATAAGGTCTGACAGAAATAAGCGCGTCATATACGTCAACAATGGCCATCGCCCTTCCGAGGAGGGGTATTTCCTCACCTTTCAGTCCATTCGGATAACCGGTACCATCCCATTTCTCATGGTGAGCAGAAGCCAAAACCCTCGCGTATTCTAAAAAAACATGCTCATTTATATGCTCACCCATTTTTAAAATGATTTTTTCGCCAATACTTGTATGATCTTTGATTTGCTCAAATTCATCAGGTGTCAAAGCCCCCGGTTTTTTCAGTATGCTGTCTTGTATGGCAATTTTGCCTATATCATGCAGTTGGGACGATTGCAACACAAGATCAATGTCCCATTATGAAACTTCTTCTCTGTACACATCTTGTTTTTTCATGGCGTTCAGCAATGTACCCAAATGGTACTGTGTCCGTTCAAGGTGTCCACCAGTAAATTCATCACGGAACTCCGTGAGTGACGCCATTACTTTCAGTATAGCGTTTTGTAGTTCCACTAATCTCTTTGACTCACCCATCTCTTTGTTGATCATTTTTGCAGCGAACTTTATCGCGCTTAACAGCGTAATAATAAAGCTGAAAATCAAAACGCATATTGCAATAAAAATTTGCAATTCTCTACTGATTTGTAACATTGACAATAAGACATTATAAACAACAAGTATCAACACATTCAATGTGGTAAATAAAAGTGTGATTTTAGCGGTTAAAGTCAGTCGTTTCCACATATCAAGCATTGCTTCTCATAAATTGTACCAAATTGCAATAAAACGGGATTACGTTTTCTGATAACGGACGCTGTTGAGTGCGTGCTTATAAATTCTTTGCATGATGGTTTTATTGGGTGGAATGAGCGATTAATACCACCATTTGCAAGGCACGCCGAGCCGATCGCACGCCTTTGCGCCGCAAAGGCGTGCGATTGTTGAATGGCACTGTGATTACCCGATTGCAATGCTGCCAACTCCTAATCAAAACAGCAAAATCGCTTATGATGTAAATTGAACTTTAGTACAAGGCTTTTGTCAAGAAAAAAATATGTCAATTAGGCTTAAAAGCAATACAAACCAGGCTTGAACCAGCCTAAAGATTTTCTGTAAATCAGCCTCTGGGGAAAGGCTTTCATACCAAGTCGCGTTCAATTGACATTGAACGCTAAAACGCCAAAGTTTTTGAAAAACAGGGAAACCCTGATTTTTCAAAAACTTGCGGGCGGCGATTGCTCGCCGCCATACCAACCTGCAATCAAACGTAATGCCGTTTGATTGC
>JAITCJ010000179.1 GCA_031283145.1 Holophagales bacterium
CCAGCCATTTTATGTCATACAGACCGGTACCGAAGAAAAGAGCAAATGCGCATGACACCCCCAACAGAAGGAACACCATCAGCCAGGGGCGCCATAGCGCTAAAAAAACTCTGAGATACCACATTGCTACAGTATCTCATACAGGGTTCATTACATATTTATCCAGCCACGCGGCCCATCTGGCCCAGAGGTCCAGCAGCGTTTCTCTGGCGGCCGGCCCATGATCTTCCAGCGGATACAGATACATTGACGTGGGTTTGCCAAGTCCTGACAGCGCGTGGAACAAGCGTATTGAGTTAATGGGATCTGTGCCGGCATTCTGATCGTTCAGGCCGTGATACATGAGCAGGGCGCCTGTCATGTTATTGGCGTAAAAGAAAGGCGACATGGCGAGATAGACATCCCGAGCCTCCCAAATATCTCGGCGCTCGTTTTGGAAACCCAGAGGCGTAAGCGTCCTGTTGTACGCCCCGTCACCGGCAATGCCGGCCTTGAAGAATGGTGTCTGTACCATTGCGTTGACTGTGGAGAAAGCGCCATAGCTGTGTCCGCCAATGGCTAGTTTGCTTCTGTCTATGATGTTTCGCCGATCCAGATCGTCAATGACCGCCGCGAGAGTATTGCGAAGGTCGTGGGGATAATTGTTATTCATCTGGCCGGTTGGCCCGACTATAGGAACGTCAGGCTCTACTACCGCGTAACCTAGGCGGACAAAGAAGTGCATTGAGCGGGAGCCGTAATTGATAAACTCGTTCTTGTTAAAGGTTCGCAGCGTACGATCGTAATCCTCCTGAGTTGTGTGTTCGGCGGGATAAAACCAGAACAGCGCGGGGAGCTTTGTCCCCTCCTGATAGTTTTCCGGCAGTGTGACGTTTACACGGAATTTGAAACCATCTTGTCTTTCAATGATGAATCTGTGCTTTTTAGCGCGTGTGAGATCAGGCGTCACGTCTTTGTTTTGGGTTAATTGTAATCGCTTTTGGCCGTCCAGCTTGTAAAACTGCGTCATTTCACGGGGAGTGCCGCGGGCTATGATATAAATTCCGGCGTCCGGGTCCAGAACTGAGACAATGCGCTCGGAAACATCATTGTTATCGCTCTCAAAAATGCGCTTCATTTCTCCTGTCTTTATTTCCACGCGATCCACAAAGGCTCTTGGGCCAACCTCCAGCGGATTTTTATCGTAAGCTGTTCCCGCAAAGAAAACTGACGTTCCGTCGTTGGAAAGCAAAACCGGACCCGACTGGCCGGCCGCTCTGAAACGCGCCGCGGGCGCGGGGCCTCTGCCTCTTACGGACAAAATGGTACCGGGGCTGGCCGATTGGTCGTTTGAGCGATAACGCGCCAGAGTGTAACGCGTTTCGGGTTCATCCAGGTACACCGCGACTTCGGATGTATCCTGCCCCGACCTCTCCGAGAAGAAAAGTATCTTCATGTTGGGCGAGAACCTGTGATTAGTCATGCGGGTTGAATTTTCATAGACGACTTTGATGTTTTCGCTGCCAAAGGGCGCTGTCCATTGCTTAACTTTATCTTTTCGGGAGGGGGCGCCATCTTCTCCGGACGCGCCCGGACGGCGGCCCGCCCTTGGCGCCTGAGGTGGCGTAGGCGCATTAGAGGCGCGCCTGTCTCCTTCTCCAGCAGGAGCCTGGTCTTGCTCGACAAAGGTGATCCCCATGCCGTCCGTCCGCCATGCAACTTCCCTGCGACCCTGTTGGTTCTGACCTCTTGGAGCGGATGGATCATCGGGCGCGTTATCGTCCTGAGCGCCGAGATTCAAGGGCTGTTCGTTAACCTTTGCTAAGACCTTTCCATCGCTTCCCCATATTTCCTCAACGCTTCCAAAATTACCGAATGGGACCAAATAAGAAAATGGCTTTACTATTGAAGTCACTATCACATATTTGCCATCCGCCGATGGGTTTAAATACCTGACCATCTTAGGCTGGCCAATCTTATGGACAGACTTGGTTGCAACGTCAATAGCTGCTACTTGTCCTGTGGTATGCCATTCAAACAACCGCTGCTCAAACGGTGTGGACATAAGGCTTGGGAAAGTGCGCAAGCGCCTCTTTTGCAAGTCCTCCGCCAGCTTTACAACAGGGCCTGACGGGGTCATAGGCTCAACAGGCATGACGGTTCTGTTGTCCGGCACCAAGACTGTCACTACTTGTTTCCCGTCGCCTGTAAATTCGATGCCTGTAACTAGTGTCGCCAAAACCGGTTTGGCGGTTAGCTGCTTTGCTTTGCAAGTCGCCGCGTCAGCCACCCATATATGTGTCGCGTCGTCTGTGTGCATGAAGAAAGCCACATTATTTCCGTCAGGCGACCAGGTCGCGTTTGATATCCGTGAACCTGAGGGAAGCTGAACTGTCTTTTTGTAGCCGTCGTCAGGCGAGATGAATTGAATGCCGACATTCGCACGAATAGTCAGAATTCGGCTGCGGTTTGCCTTATAGTCAACAAAAAGCCCGCCCAGTTCATGAAAGGGCTTAGACATTACGCTTATTGAAGCCGGGCCATCGGATATTTCCTGACAATACCAAGCCTTATTGGGACTCAGGGATGTCAGGTTCACGTTCAGGTGCCTTGGGGCCAACACAGCCTCTGCCAGCGCCGCCGGTGGCGTCGCGTAACCTTCCCACTGTAAGGTTGCGTCTGCCGGATGAGGTTTGGGCTGGGGTTTTGCCGGAACCTGTCCGGACAAATAGAAAACAGCCAACAATCCCGGCCAGATGAAAGCGTGTTTATACATTTTCAACCCCATAAAGTGTCAAACATGAAAAATCATGTTTCTGAGAGTTTTGACCATCGGCGCGTCCAAAATGTTTAGTTTTACTTGATATAGCCAGTCAACTTTAAAATCATCTTGTTTATCCAAGTGGGAGGCACGAAGTGCCAAGGCTGCGCTGTAGTGAAGCGAGCCGTCGACAGGCGGTGAACGGAACGGTAGCGCAGACGAAAGGCACAGGGCAACGTACCGTTTTAAAGTTGTTTAACTATACTCAAAGAGAGCGCTTTTTCTATTTTTTCGGCCACGTCGCTGAAAACACGGCCCTGGGGACTGTCGGGGCGCAGAGCGGCTATTGGGGTGCCTGTGTCGCTTGTAGTTCTTATTTGCATGTCTATGGGAATTTCACCTAAAAATGGCAGATTCATTGACTTCGCAGCCCCGCGAACACCGCCTCGGCCAAAAATTGGAGTTTCAAAGCCGCAGTTTGGACAAATGAAGCTGGACATGTTTTCAACTACTCCGAGAATCGGCACTTGTACGGCGCGAAACATGCCAATGGCTTTTTTGGCGTCAAGAAAAGCTATGTCCTGTGGTGTGCTGACAATGATGGCGCCGCTCACATTCGCGCTGTGAATCAGCGATATTTGGATGTCGCCCGTGCCTGGGGGCAAATCTATGAAAAGAACATCCAGGTCTCCCCACTCTACTTCAGTCATGAACTGGTTCAGGGCTTTATTCAGCATCGGTCCGCGCCAGATGATTGGCTGGTCTTCATCTATCAAAAATCCCATGGACATTAGCTTTAAACCGTATTTTTCAAGGGGCAGTATAGCTCCGCTCGACGAAACCTGCGGGCCTCCGGTACCGGCGTCCACGCCAAACATCATGCCTATGCTGGGTCCATAGAGATCAGCGTCCATCAGACCAACACGATGCCCCTTTCTTGCCAGGACACAGGCGATGTTGGCTGCTATGGTACTCTTGCCCACGCCGCCCTTGCCGCTGCCCACAACAACCACACGTTTTACAGCCGGCAGGAGATTTTGTTTTTCAGCGCCGATGGCGCTTGGCAATTTTTCCCACTCAAAGTCAAGGTCAAGTCGCTCAACGCCGGGTATAGCTAAAATAGTTGTCCTCAGTTGTTCCTGTATGGCTGTTTCCTGTTCTTTGTATGTTTCCTGGAGCCTGATTGATATTTGAACCCGCCCCTCGTCTAAATCAATAGCTTTAACTGCTTTCATGGTCATCAAACTTGAACCGGAACCATGAATCACAGTGTTGTCAAGCGCTTCAAATATGGCCGCACGGCTGATTTTCTGAGGCATTTGCTCTCTCCAAGCGATTCCATATGAAACCAAGCAGTTCTTGATAGCGGATATAGCAATTTTCGCTTTTATTGCTTGCAGGCGGGCAAAGCCCGCCTGCAAGCAAATCATGGCATAGCAGTTCAACTACAAAAAGTTGAACTGCTATAAAGGACAGGACTTTCAATTTCACTTAGAACTCCACGAATAGCGTATCTCGCCGGAAGGAGCAATGCCTACCGTGCGGCCGCCGCTTGCCCCAAGCTGGATGACCAGGCTGCCAAGCCTCCACTCCATCTGACCACCCATTGTCACTATGTTATTTGTCCTTGTATAGCTGCCGGTTACAGGTATGCTCCTGCCCATTAAATATATGTTTTTGCCGATGATCACGTCTGCTTCATAAACTCCGGGAGTACCGGTCCGTATCGCAACGTTCACGCGGTCGAGTCTTAGCGTACGACGAATTTGTTCCTGCAGCGAGGCCAGCAGAAAATTAGTGAGAAGACCGCTGGCGGTGCCTGTCAGTCCGTTGGCTGCGGTGGTGGAGGCTAGACTGTTATTATACGCGGAATTGCCAAGCGTCGAGGCGATAGCTGGATTCAGCAGGAGAGAAATCACCTCGTCCTGCCTCAAAGCAGGCGTGGACGATGGAGCTATATTGAGTGAATCCAGCGGACCTTGAACGCTTAAATTTACCCTGAAAGGCGAAATATCAATTTGTCCTTGAATATTGATCATGGGGTTCATAAGGCTGGGGTCGGGGAAATCAATACTGCCCTTTTCAACAATGATGTCGCCGGCGGGCAGAATATTTGTAATGCGTCCGCCGGGCGCGAACTCAATGTTTCCAAGCAGACCCGGATTAGCCAGAGTACCCAGTATTTTAAATTTTTCAGAAGGCATACCTTTTATTTTTATTAAATTTGTGTCAAAAGTCCAAGGCTGCGCCAACTCTACATCTAAATTTAGATTTA
>JAITCJ010000085.1 GCA_031283145.1 Holophagales bacterium
TTATCTGAAATGCTCGTTTCTTTGGAAATTTCAGGCAAGGCCGAAAAAGGAATTGATATTGATATTGATTCCCCTGAAGGCGATAAATTCAACGATCCTGTGCGCATGTACCTGAAAGAGATGGGTACCGTTCCGTTGCTGAAGCGCGAAGACGAAGTTGAAATTGCCAAGCGTATTGAAGTTGGTATCAGGGGCGTAATGAGGTCTCTGTCCCGCAGCCGCTTGGCGTCTAGTTTATTGATTGATATTGGTAAAATGCTGAAAGAAAACCCTGGCAAGATCCGTGAAGTGGTTGGATTATCTGATGAGGTTGACGAGGATGAAGACGCAAGCACTACTTCGGCAACTCAGCATGTTCACCATCAGTTTGAAAAACTCCTGGTGTACGACCAAGCCCTTCAGGATTTACTGAATGAAAAGATTTCCGCTAAAACACCTTCAAAGAAGAAGAACCTTGAACGCGAAATCCTCTTTCGCCGCGCGCGCATTAGCAGACAAATACGCCGCCTTGGTTTGAATAGTCTTGCCGTTACACGCCTGATAGATAAAATCACTAAACAGCATGATAAAGTTAGAGAAGGAGAGCGCCGTCTCAGAGAACTGAAAGACCGCATCGGGAACCCAGTATTTGCGTCTCTTAAAGAAAAGTACAAAAAAGAAATTGATGTCATTGCCATTGAGCTAAAACGCTTTTTTGAAAGGTACGAGACTAACAGCGAAAATTTCCACGCAGACTTTCAAAGACTTAAACATGCGGAAAGTATAAGCCGTGCGGCAAAAGCTGAATTGATTGAAGCGAATTTGCGCTTGGTTGTATCCATAGCCAAAAGGTACACCAACAGGGGTTTGCAGTTCCTTGATCTTATCCAGGAAGGCAACATAGGCCTCATGAAAGCTGTTGATAAGTTTGAATACTCAAGAGGATTTAAATTCAGCACTTATGCTACCTGGTGGATTCGCCAAGCCATTACAAGAGCTATTGCGGACCAGGCTCGTACAATCCGTATTCCGGTTCACATGATTGAAACCATCAACAAGCTGATACGAACTCAGAGAGAATTAGTACAAAAGCTTGGCCGGGAGCCTATCAGCGAAGAAATCGCGAAAGCTATGGACATGCCCGTCTCCAAGGTACGAAAAGTAATGAAGATAGCGCAAGAACCAATTAGTTTGGAAACCCCTATCGGTGAAGAAGAAGACAGCCATTTGGGTGATTTCATTGAGGACAAGGCCGTAATATCCCCTGTTGAGCAAGTCGTTCAACAGAGGCTAAAAGAAACTGTAAACTCTGTACTTCAAACTCTATCAGAGCGGGAAGAAAAAGTTTTGCGCTTGCGATTTGGCGTTGGCGAGGAAGCCAACGAACATACACTGGAGGAAGTCGGCAGCGAATTTGCCGTAACCCGTGAACGCATCCGGCAGATTGAATCTAAAGCATTACGGAAAATCCGCCATCCGCGATATTCAAAAACATTGAAAGCCTTTTTAGGCTGACAGATTTTTTTTGGTTCTAGCGGCTATCAACACGTTGAAAACGAAACCTCACCTGGCGGGTCATGCTTCGCCCTTCAGGCGAGGATGCATCGCTTTCAACAACAGAATCACCTCGAGACTCAGGAATTATGATGGCCGGATCCATTCCTAACGATACAAGTTTCCTTGCTACTGCCTGAGCGCGCTCACCACTTAAAGTCCAGGCATCACCCCCATTAAGACGTCTCTCCCGCGGAGCCGTGTGTCCCTCTATCACTATGTTATATCCAGGGTATTCATTGCTCAGTGTAACAATTCGATCCAAGTAGGGTTGAAAATCAGGGTTAAAAACAGCGCTGCCCTCATCAAAGAGAATACTGCCTCTGAATGTGACTACACGCAGGCGTACGCCTTCATCAGACCCCTCTTCAACTTTCATGTCGGCAATCAGTTTTTCCAGGTCGGCGGCCTTATCCGGCTCCGGCCCTAAGGAACCGGGCAAAATGCCATACCCATGCGCAGCCGTACTCTTAAGCCCCAGTTCTTTTCTAAGCGCTTGAATCAGGGCGCTGGAATTAGAGGTGTCAATCTGTGTGTAAGAATAAACGAAGGCGAAAAAAGCCATGAGCTGAACCATAAGATCCGCGAAAGTTATGAGCCACATATTTTCTAAATGGCCGCCCTTTTTCCGCCATGTTTCAAAAAAATCATGCAACAGGCTCTCCTTGGGTATTTCTATATATCCTCTGTTTTGGCGCAAGGAAAGCGTTTAAGTGTTCTTCTATTCGGGATGGATTCATCCCTTCCTGAATCCCCATAATACCTTCGCGCATCAATATCTTGTTTTTAGCTTCCTCCTGGCTTCTGAATTCAAGTTTGCCAGCAACTGGCAGCGCGAAAAGATACGCGATAATAGCTCCCCACAGTGTTGACAACAAAGACAGAGCCATAGCGGCCGCTAATTTCCCCGGATCTTCGGCGCTGGCAAACAACTGCACCATACCAAACAAAGTTCCGACCATGCCAAATGACGGCGCGGTAATGGCAATAAATCTAAACACATCTTGTCCTGTATTGTGGCGATCCAGCGTGGATTGTATTTCAGCGTTAAGCATATCATTGATTTTAGCCGTATCAATGTGGTCAATGACCATACGTAAACCCATAGCCAGAAATTTATCGTCAGGCATGTGATTTTCCAAAGCCAAAAGACCTTCACGTCTGGCTCTTTGACTAAGGCTCACAATAAGCATTACCATGTCCCGCCTATTTTGTGAGTGCGTGAAAAAGGCCTTTGTGGCAACAATAAATGAGTGAAAAATTTTTGAAAGCGGAAAACGAATAAATGTTGACGCAACAATCCCGCCAACAACAAGGATAATGCTCTTGGTATGAAAAAACGCGCTGGGATTTCCACCTTCAAGCACAGCAAAGGCAAAAAGGCCAATTCCAATTAAAAAGCCAAGAAGGGTTCCAATATCCATAATAAAGGTCCTTACAACTATAATTATCAACTGCCGTTAGGCTCAACACCGGAAAGCAATTTGATATCAGGCATTGTTGTTTCCAGTTGAGCAAGAGCCTGCGCCTCTAAATTATTATCGCCAAAATCAGATAATTTTGGCAAATCCTGAATATCCCTAAGTCCAAAATGCAGCAAAAAAACTGTTGTAGTAACATACATCATAGGCCGCCCCACAACATGCTTACGACCGGATGGCAGAATTAATTCTCGTTCCAACAGGCTTTTAATTTGATTGGAAACAGACGTAACACCGCGCAGTTCACTTATTTCCGGCGCGGTTATAGGCTGCCGATACGCAATTATCGCCAATGTCTCCAACTGAGCTGGAGTCAGGCGTCCGCTCCGCAGCGTAGTAACTAATTTCGCAACCAACTCTGTGTATTCTGGTGCTGTGGCAAGACGCCATCCGCCTCCAACTTCCAGCAAACGAACACCTTTTGGAGGATGACAACGTTCGGATAACGCTTCTATACCCTGACGAATCACTCCTTCGCCCAAACCGGTAAGTTCCCTCAGACGCTCCAAAGTAAGAACCTCACCCGTGGCAACGAAAAGAGCTTCCAGCGCGCCTATCAGGTCGCCCCCTTCTCTCCAGAGCGGCTCACGATAAAAAGTGTCCTCTATCATAACTTGCCCAGGCGTTGACCAACTTTAACAACGCCTTGTTGTTTTACGGGCTGCCAGCTATCGGCTTTTGATCCGCCAACAAGCATGACAACCGTAGAGCCAAATTGAAATAAACCTAAATCATCGCCGGGAGAACAAGACAAATTGGATACGTCTAAACCGCCATCCTTTGACAGCTTGCGGCCTTCTAACCAACGTTCATCCAGAACACACCCGCCAACATGCGTTGCGCCTATCAGCACGCACGCGACTAACAAACCGCTATCATGACCCCTTCCCTCCGCAAGCCAAACCGCACGGCGGTTCCGTTCATATAGCCTATGCACATGGTTTGCGCTTGCATCATTTACCGGCCAAAGTTCGCCCTCCACCTTGCTTATCGCTTGTACTTCGCCTTCGACAGGAACATGAATGCGATGGTAATCTTTCGGGCTTAAGTAAAGTGTTAGAAAGTGTCCTCCTTCAAATCGTTCAGGCAGTGGTATGTGTTTAAGCAGCTCTTCTAAACGATAAGTCAGTCCTTTTGCCTGTATCAGCATTCCGGACTGAATACGGCCTAACGCAATAAGGCGGCCATCCACGGGACAATTTATTGCGCCAAATACCATTTCATCTTGTGGGCGTAATCCAGACGCAAGCCGACGGGTAAAGAATTCTTGAAAACTTCTGTACTCTTCAAGAGGTTTCTCCGCTTCACTCAAATCCACTTTGTAATAACGAACAAAGTGGCGTAAAAGGGTTCTCTGAATTTTTTTTGGTAAATGCCTTGATGCCGCCCAGCCTACACAAACAGAAGCCAACTTCTTTGGGTAAAATCGCAACAAGTTAAGTGAGAGAGGCCAATCGCTCATAAAAATTACATTATCAAAAGCGGAGTAAAAAAAGTCAAGTAGGCGAGCTATTTTAGCTTTGAAATACTTTTCAGTTAAACTCCAAGACTCAAATTATTTAGACATCGCCGCTTCAAGACCTTTTATTATGGGGCCTAGTCATTTAACTTTGCCATTGTTTCCGGATTTATGTCAAGCGAATCCGCGGATATATAGCCAGTCAACTTTAAAATCATCCTGTTTATCAAAGTGTGGGGCACTTCGTTTCAAGGCTGCGCCTTCGTTACGTGAGCCGCCGACAGGAATGGAGACAAATCGCCGTTGGCACTGGCGCTGCCAGGCAGCGACAGTGACTTTACGACGATTGATACCAAATCACATTGCTGTTGTGCAAAAGCGGCAGCGCAACATGCCGCAAACAGCCGCATTCGCACGACCATTTGTAGCATTGGCAATGGGAACTGGTATGATACCAAGTCGCGTTCAATTGACATTGAACGCTAAAGCGCCAAAGTTTTTGAAAAACAGGGAAACTCTGATTTTTCAAAAACTTGCGGGCGGCGATTGCTCGCCGCCATACCAACCTGCAATCAAACGTAATGCCGTTTGATTGCAGGTTGGTATGACTCCATTCCTGTCGGCGGCTCGCGTAACGAAGGCACAGCCTTGAAACGAAGTGCCTCCCATTTGGATAAACAGATGATTTTAAAGTTGACTGGCTATAAGCGCAACCTCCGGAAAGGCACTCTCAATGAACCTGAAAAACAGAGCGCAACCTGTTTTTCAGGTTCATTGACATAACTACTTATGCTCTAAACTTGCCTGAGCGGCCGCGACAATGGCTATCGGGACTCGGAACGGGCTGCAGCTCACATAGTTAAGTCCGCACTTAAAGAAGAACTTGACGGAGCGCGGGTCGCCTCCGTGTTCGCCGCAGACGCCGAGTTTGAGTTCAGACTTGACAGAACGGCCTTTCTCACAGGCAATGCGGACTAATTCGCCAATGCCCTGCTGGTCAAGCGTCTGGAAGGGGTCGTCATCCAGTATTTTCTTTCTGACATACTCCGACAGAAAGCTGCCCGCGTCGTCGCGGCTGAAGCCAAAGCCCATCTGTGTGAGGTCGTTGGTTCCAAAGCTGAAATAATCAGCTTCATGGGCAACCTGGTCGGCGGTGATGGCGGCGCGGGGAATTTCAATCATGGTGCCTATGGGGCAACTGAAATTCGTACCTTGCTCTTTGTTTATTTCGTTGATTTCAGCGATCATTTCTGTCTTGGTGAACGTAAGCTCTTTGACTGTGCCTACAAGGGGAACCATGACCTCAGGCACAGCTTTGACGCCCTTCTTTTCAACATTTATGGCGGCTTCGGCGATAGCGCGCATCTGCATACGTATGATCTCAGGATATGTGATACCGAGGCGGCAGCCACGATGACCCATCATGGGATTAAATTCGTGCAGTTTCTCAACGCGCTGTTTGACCTCATCAAGAGATAAGCCAAGCACCTTGGCCATTTCAGCCTGACCCTTTTCATCATGGGGGACAAATTCGTGAAGCGGCGGGTCAATCAGGCGGATGTTGACAGGCAGGCCGTTCATGGCTTCAAAGATGCCTTCAAAATCCTTGCGCTGCATTGGCAGCAGCTTGGCCAGCGCGACTTTGCGGCCCTGTACATCATTGGCCAGAATCATTTCGCGGACAGCGATAATGCGTTCACCCTCAAAGAACATGTGTTCTGTCCTGCATAAGCCAATGCCCTCCGCCCCAAAAGCCCTCGCTACCGTGGAATCATGGGGGGTATCAGCATTGGTGCGGACTTTCATGGTGCGGTACTTGTTGGCCCAGGACATGATAGTGGCAAAGCGTTGATATGTCTCGCTCTGATCGGGTTTGATAGTCTTATCAATCAGCACTTGGTTGACTTCGGATGGAGAAGCGCTCAGCTTGCCCGCGTATATCTCGCCAGCGCTTCCATCAATGGAAATGTAGTCCTCACCGGCTTTCAGAGTAACGCCATCAACGGAAACAGTGCGCTTGACCGTATCAATAACAAGAGTGGAAGCGCCGCATACGCACGGTTTGCCCATGCCTCTGGCCACAACTGCGGCATGTGAAGTCATCCCGCCGCGGCCTGTGAGGATGCCCCTAGCAGCCACCATACCCGCAAGGTCTTCCGGAGAAGTTTCGAGACGGACTAAAACCACAGGCCCCTTTTCGGACAGCTTCTGAGCTTCCTCCGCAGACAGGGCAATCAGACCCGTAGCCGCGCCCGGACCTGCCGGAAGTCCCTTTGCCATCAGCTTGCCGGCTTTCCTGAACGATTCCTTTTCGCTGTTATTGAAAATCGGAGCCAGAAGCTGTGTCAGGTCGTCAGCTTTGATGCGCTTCAGCGCTGTAGTTTCATCTATCATTCCCTCTTTGACCATATCCAGCGCTATGCGGATACCGGCCAGGGCCGTGCGCTTGCCATTGCGTGTCTGAAGCATGTAGAGCTTGCCCTGCTGGATCGTGAACTCAAGGTCCTGCATATCCTTAAAGTGTTTTTCCAGCTTCTGGCAGGTGTCAAAAAGTTCTTTATAGACGCTCGGCATGGCTTCTTCCAGGCTCTTCAGGCCGCTGTCTTTAGCCTGGTACTTTGTAATCGGCTGAGGAGTACGCACACCGGCCACGACGTCTTCGCCTTGAGCGTCAATAAGATACTCGCCGTAGAAGTAAGATTCTCCTGTGCCGGGGTCCCTTGTGAAAGCAACGCCAGTGCCGCAGTCATCGCCCATATTCCCAAAGACCATCGTTTGTATATTTACAGCGGTACCCCATTCGTCCGGTATTCGGTTCATACGGCGGTAAATGATGGCGCGTTCCGTATCCCAGGAGTTGAACACAGCGCGCACTCCGCCTAAGAGTTGTTCCCAGGGGTCTTGGGGAAAATCGCTGCCCAGCTTTGCCTTGACAATGGCCTTAAATTCGGCGCAGAGAGATTTCCATTCATCCGCCGTAATTTCCGTGTCATGTTTTTTTCCCGTTTTGTGTTTCAGTTCATCTATCTTTTCTTCAAAGTGGTCCTTGTGGACGTCCAGTACCACGTCGGAGTACATCATGATGAAGCGGCGGTAGCTGTCGTACGCGAAGCGCGGATTATTGCTTGCTTTCGCCAGACTCTCCACCGTCTGGTCATTCAGTCCGAGGTTGAGGATTGTGTCCATCATGCCGGGCATGGAATCCCGTGCGCCGGACCTGACGGAGAGGAGTAAGGGCTTTTCAGAGTCTCCCAGTTTCCGGCCCTGATTTTTTTCCAGCCAAACGAGAGATTCGCGGATTTGCTCCACGACTTCCGCAGGAAGTGTTTTCCCCGCCTGGTTGTACATTGAGCAAACATCGGTTATGACGGTAAAACCCGGAGGTACCGGAACCCCTAAACCAGCCATTTCAGCCAGATTGCAGCCCTTGCCGCCGAGAATGTTTCGCATCGAAGCATTGCCTTCGTTGCGGTCGCCGCCGAAAGAATAGACGTACTTAGTCATAAATTAGACCTCATGTGAATCTAAATTATATATCGCTTCATCGCTTCCGCATCAAAATTGCGTTCCGCTATTTTGATCTCTGCTACACTGTGGTTTGAGACCCCGGCCTTGCTGCGGATACGGCATCGCAAGCGTTCCTTTAGGCCGGAATAGCCCAATGTCCCGCCCTGAAGGGCGGGTATCACTGCGGGGCGGATGTTTGGCAAACGTGCCTCCGGTTTTGGCAACGGGTGCAGTGGACGCAAACCCCTGCCAAACATTGATAGCGCATGAGCCTGAAGACCCTTGCATCCTTATTGCTGTGGAAGTTTTCTGGTATGCCAAATTAATCTGAAAAACAGACTGCGCTCTATTTTTGCATTAACAACGTCAGGATGAAATCATGGATTGCTTAAAGTCGGACGCGCAATCATAAGCTTTCGCTAATTGAATACGTTGTTTGTACAGTCTCTGCAATTCAGTCCGTCCCAGAGGGCAGTTTTCCTGAAAACAAAACACTTTCCAGTTATCGTCATTCTGACAATGTTTCAAACAAATGGCCTCAGCTTCTTCTTCACTGATTGTAAGTAAATATTCTAAGTCGCCTGGAAAGGTCATCCGCCACATGGGAATCTCCTTGTTTTATTTATCGGCAATGTCCGCCGAGACTTTATCTGATATGCCACAATCATGCCAAAGCAAAATCTGATACTGGGTAGCCAGTTGCAAAACGCCAGAGCCAGTAGCGAAATCCCGGTTTCACTACTTCAACGGAGCTGATGGCCGCGCCTGAATGAAGTCGGGCGCGACTTTATAGCAATTTTCGCTTTTATTGCTCGCGCGATGGCGGGCAGAACACTCCTACAAGCAATACGAGGCCGTGAACTCCTCTATATGTATCCATTCGCGCGGCAAATAGATAAGCAAGACCGTTAAGTCAATCACTTGTCAATCATCTGCCTGTCTGCTCGCAAACTGGTGTTTCGATGTCTTATACCTCATTCTGCAAGCAAATCCCCGCACAGCATTTCATCTGCGAAGTGTCGAACCGCTACATGGCTTTCTTTTTCTCGCCGCTCACCACCGTCCGTTTATGGAACTGTTATAATACGTTCCCGCCGTGTAAAGGCGGGAACATGAATATAAACATGAATAACAAATAAAATATTAATTATATAATTGTTGAAAATAATAGATATAGATTATA
>JAITCJ010000204.1 GCA_031283145.1 Holophagales bacterium
AAAACAGTATTTGCATGAATTGCCGCATCCTCTGTAGGGGCTGAGCGAAAAGCCAAAGCCATAGCGTTCATCTTTTTGGGGGCGCAGAATGCTCCTGGCTTCTTCCGGCAGTACTTCAACCCCATGAAAATTTTTGGGTTCTGGTTCTGTTGGGAATAGAGAGCGCGACATAATCCCATTATTCGCTTTTGTTTCGTTTTTTGCAAGAGAAAAAACTTACGAAAAAAATATCGGTCTCATATCAAAATATGTGAGCCAGTTGCAAAATTCTGGGTTTGCGACTTCAACGAAGTTGATGGCCGCGTATTGTTTAGAGGAGTGTTCTGTTCATCGTTGTGCAAGCAGCATAGCAATTCAACTTTTCGTAGTTGAATTGCTATGCCAGGATTTACTTGTAAATCACGGTTGCGTATTGCTTGTAGGTGGGCTTTGCCCACCGTTAAGCAAACAATAAGGGTGCATGGGCCTTTAGGCCCATGCGCTATGAATGCTAACAAGCCGCAATCAAACGTAATCCCGTTTAATTGCGACTCGCTGTAAAAAACACCGGCTCCGGCCGCTATTTGGTCTTTACATCAGTTACAAACGCGTTGTGAACTTGCTTGGTATTTGTATCCTGCACAAAGACAACTACTTTCAGGTCAGAGCGGTTAATTATATTTTGCTTTACGGGCCACTTGGAACCATCCATTCTGCCCTGAGGCGCGGTTTTTCCCCACTCGGTTATATGGGAGTCCGCTGATTTTTCAGATTCCGAAATATTAAAACTGACAGAGGCTTTAGAGGATGGTTTCACCGTTTCAATGGCGCGCACGACCATCTTGTGGTACTTAATTCCGTTGCCGCCTTTAAAGTCCTCAACGCCTTGAACCAGAACCACGTTGTAATCAGCGCCTTTGACAACTCTGGAAAATTCGCAGTCAACCTTAACGATTTCACCTGACAGAGTCGCGTTTGCTTTAATGGTTACAACGGGGGCGGGCAGCAGGCGCGGGTCAATTTCTTTTTTGTAGTTGTTGTAAAGCGGTTCCGCCGCGGCTCTGCCTCCGCCGCCGGGCTGAAGCAGTGTTCCGTCTATAGCGGCGCTGGGAGTGCTTCTGATCTTGTAAAAGTCCTCACGTTTTTTGGTTGCCGCGTTCATCATCGGATCATAGCGCGGTATCGGCAGGTGGTATTCCAAAACAGCCAGGTACTTGGATGGGTAGGTCTCCAGCAGGCCGTCAAAGGCCATGTCGGCTCCAATGCAGGGCGGACATTCAGAGCCGGTGAAAATCTCAGCTAGTACAGCTTTGCCTTTCCAGTCGGCCGGCGCTTGAAATGGCGCCGGGTGAAATGGAAGCCGAGCCTGACGGCGATCAAATTCAGCCTCAAAACCATCGCTTTTGCCATTCACTTTTGTATAGACGGCGTTGGCCTTTTCTTTTGCCTCGGGGTCGCCCTCGACAGCCGCGCTGAAAAACGCTTCGAGCGCTTGATCGGCATACACTTCTCCCAATATTTTGTAATATTGAGCGCTGCGCGTTCCGGTTTTAGCGTACTCCACCAGCGTATTTAAAGCGCCCTCGGTATCCCCGCTCATAAACAAGGCTTTGGCCAGAGGGAGATCAAGCAAGGTTTTCAGCGTGTCCATAATCGCGCTGCGGCGGTCCTGGGGAATGTCGGCTGTTGCTTCAGGATTGTCAAGCAGTTTAAGGAAATCGGATTTGTAATCCTGAACGGCTTTCAGGACATCCGGCTTGGGAAACGACGCGCTCTTGGGAAGAGAGACAAGCTGATTAGCCGCAGTGGCTGTCAGCGAAAGGCGGTCTGATCCTTTAGCGGACGCGATGATCTCGCGCTGCGCGATTATCAGCTCGTCAAAGCTGTCGGCGCTTCGGCCTATGGCGTCAAGCAGAAACAGGTCAATCTGTCCGTTTAATCTGCTTTCAGGGTAGGCGGCTTTTATCCGTTTAAGCTCCTTAACGCGAGCGGGGATATCCGCGATGCCTAACGCGGCCTCCAATTCGGCTATCTCAGGCGGCGGCGCTTGCTGCTGGGGCGTCTGCGCCGTCAGGCCAAGACCAAGACACAACCCGAGTATGGTTGATGTTAGGGATAAAGGCAGTTTCATGTTCACTCTCCTGTGGTGAAAAATGATTGTTTCAAATCGGAATAATCATCACGCCTTCCATTACTTTAACAGCTTTGCCAGCGATGAGTACCCTTTCGCCGCGGTCCTCGCATCGGAGTCCGCCTCCCCTCCTTGAGGCTTGGATGGCGTCCATGTGTGTTTTATTAAGACGTTCAGACCAATAAGGTATTAAAGTGCTGTGGGCGCTGCCTGTTACAGGGTCTTCAGGGATTCCATCCTGTGGGAAGAAGCACCTGCTTATAAAGTCAACATTTTTCCCCACCGCTGTGGCGATTACGCCAAATCCTGGCAGGGCCGTCATGGATAAAAAATCTGGGTTCAGATTGCGTACCTGGTCCTCTGTTTCAAGCACCGCCATAAGATCGCGTGACAAAAGCGCCTCCGCCGGCTTAACCCCAAGTGTTTCAGCCAGAGCGGGTATGTGTTCCGGTACGGGCGTCCCTGGCCGCCTAGGAAAATCAAGCGCAAGCCAGTCGCCATCCTTAGTTACCTCCAGCGACCCGCTTTGAGATTGAAACTTTACAGACTGCCTGTCGGGGCGCAATTCATTGAGAATAAGCCAAGCGCTCGCAAGAGTCGCGTGTCCGCACAAGTCCACTTCGTTGGCGGGCGTGAACCATCTGATATGGAAGTCATTGCTTCCATCGCTCAATTCGCTCAATGGCACAAAAAAAGCCGTTTCAGACAGTTGGTTTTCCATTGCTATGGACTGCATCAGACTATCAGGCAGCCAATTTTCCAGCGGCATCACGGCGGCTGGGTTGCCCTCAAAGGGGTGTTCGGCAAAAGCGTCTATCTGGTGAATCGGCAAGCGCATGTGTGCCTCATGTTTTTTCCGCGTCCAGAGTCAGTTGCAACTTCTCCCAATCGTGTATAGTGTACATTAATTCTTCTTCAAGCTGTTTGATTATCTGGGTTTTATCCTGAAAAACTTTCCAATCGCTCGGATCCGCCTTACTCAACAATTCATGCGACTGCGATATTAGGGCCTCCAGTTCAGCCACCCTGGCCTCGGTCTCCTCCAATCGTTTTTCAAGTTTTCGTACCCTTTTTTGCGCTTCCTTATCAATGGCTTGTGATTTGCCATTGGATATCACTTCCGGCTTGCGTTCCCGTACAGGAAATTCTTTGTCTGGAGTTTTGGCTTTCACGTTGGGAATTTCTTCATTTTGTTCACCCTCTAAATCCAAATCCGCCCATGCCTGATTGTCCTCATAGCCGCCCTCTCTGAATTCCGCTCTGTTTTCATGGATTCGCAGCAGACAGTCGGCGACGCGCCCAAGCAAGTAGCGGTCGTGCGTCACAAGCGCGACAGCCCCCTCAAAAGCGAGCAGAGCGTCCTCCATAGCCTCCATGCTTTGGATATCCATATGGTTGGTCGGCTCATCCATTAACAGCAGATTGCATCCCTGGCGTATCAAAGTTGCTACAGACAGCCGCGCCCTCTCGCCGCCGGAAAGTACGGAAACAGACTTTTCCGCGTTGTCCCCGCGAAATTGAAATTTAGCCAGAAAACCTAAAATATCCTGCTTGGTCGCAAGCGGGGGCGATACAGCCTGGATTTGCTGAAATACGTTATTGCGAGCGTCCAGGTTGCTGTGGTGCTGGTCAAAATAGCCCAGCCTGACCTGGCTCCCAAGGCGGCACTGACCTGTCACAAGCGGAATCTGACCGGCTATTGCCTTGAGCAGGGTTGACTTACCCGTACCGTTGAGGCCGATTATGCCCAGCTTTTGTCCGCGTCTCACCTGATGATGCTCTATGGGAGCAAAGAGCGCTTCGCCATTCCAACCAACGGATACACGCTCAAGCGCCAGAGCCACATCGCCGCACCGCTGTGTTTCAGGAAATTTAAATTTAATCTGTCGGCGGTCTTTCAGCGGGCGTTCCAGCCTTTTCGTTTTTGCCAGGTGTGTCCGCCGTCCCCTGGCCTGCTTGGTGTTTTGTCCGGCTATATTGCGCCGTATGTATTCTTCCTGTTTCTTTATATAGGCTTGCTGGAGTTCAAACGCCTTTTCGGCGGCCTCGATTTCCGCTTCCTTTTTTACCATGAACTCAGTGTAGTTGCCCTCATAAACGCGGCTGCAACCCGCCTCAATTTCCAAAATAGAAGCCGCCACGCTGTCCAGAAAGTACCTGTCATGGCTGATGACCGCGACTGTCGCTGATGTGTCCCGCACAAAATCTTCCAGCCAGCGCAGACTCGGCAGATCCAAGTGATTTGTAGGCTCGTCGAGCAACAGTAAATCCTGGCCCTGAAGTATGGCTTTGGCGAGCATCACGCGGCACCTCTGCCCACCGGACAATTCGCCGACTTTTTTGTTCAACATATCAGACGAAAAACCCAGATTAAATAGTATAGACTCAGCGCGGGCGCGAATAGTGAAACCATCCAGCCGCTCAAAAGCCTCCTGAGCCTGCTGGTAACGGCTCATGACGGATTCCAGGTGTTCATCCGGCTCAGACATGGCGTGTTCCAGTTCCCGCATTTCATGGGCAAGACGTTCAACATCCGCGAAAGCGTGGAGAGCTTCCTCCAAAATGTTGCCATTCGTAGCCGGTTTCAAGTCCTGTGAATAGTAGCCGAGCCTGATAGCGCGCTCTGGCGTTGGTCTCACGACAGCGCCACTATCCGCCTCCAGCTCCCCCAGAAGAAGCTTAAAAAGCGTACTCTTGCCGGCCCCGTTGCGTCCAATCACCCCCCATACCTCATCAGGTTCAAGAACCCAGGTAATGTCCTTTAAGACTTCCAGCGGACCGAATGAAAAATGAACATGGTTAAAACTTGCGAGCATAGACAGAATATAGCCAATCAACCTGAAAACAGGCCGCGCTCTGTTTTCAGGTTGATTGAGAGTGCTTTCCCAAAGGCTACTTTACAGGAAATCACCGGCTGCTTCAAGCATCTTTTGTGTTGCTTTTATAGCAGTTCAACGAAACTTCGTAGTTGAACTGCTATGCCTGAATTTGCTTGCAAAGCAATAAGGGCGCATGGGCCTTTGGGTACATACGCTATCAATATTTGGCAGGGGTTTGCGCCCCCTGCCAAACATCCTCCCCGCGCTGATACCCCGCCCTTCAGAGCGGGGCGCTGTTCCGGCCTAGCGGAACGCTTGAGGTGCCGTATCCGCAGCAAGGCCGGGGTCTCAAACCAGTTCCCATTGCCAATGCTGCAATGGTCGCGCTAATGCGGCTGTTTGCGGCATGTTGCGCTACCGCTTTTGCGCAACTCCACTGTGATTTGGTATCAACCCACAGTGGAGTAGGATGAAGCAATGGCGTGGAATAGACACGATATGCCAAGAACGCGACATCGTATCTAGTGTTGCGTCCGTCAAATAAACGGGTCATCATACGGCGAGCGGCTCCCCGGTGTAGGTCCAGCGGAATGGCCTGGCGTGGTCCCTGTTGTAGCTCCTGACGTACTCCATAGTATCCCGTGGACCATCGTCCTGCCCGCGCCCACGGCCGCCGCCAGCTTCCTGACGCTCCACCTGGTGGAGCCGTCGGGGGGCTTCGTGCAGGCGAGAGCCAGGACGTCCACGCGCTGCTCGGCGCCGTAATTCTTCCTGCGCCCGCGCCCCGGCGCGTCGGCCAGCAGGCCGTCCGGGCCCAGGTCCCTGAACCTCTTGCGCCACACGCTGACCATGGAGCGGGTCATGCCCGCGCCGGCCGCTATCTCCACTATGCTCGGCCCCCGGCGCCCATCAGTATGGACCTCGCCCGCTTCGCCAGGCGCTGCTCCGTCAGTCCCGACGAGGCCCACTTTTCGAGCGTCTTCCTGTCCTTCTCTGTAATCTCCAGCGTCACCCTCACTGGCATGTCGGCCTCCGCGCATGGAGACGTTCTAACCCGTTTAATTCACGGACGCAACACTAGCCGCCGCCCGCAAAAGCGCGGGAGCCGAGGGCCTGCACGGGGTACTATTTTCAGACCAGCCTGTAGAGCTCCCCCTGGCAGGTCGGGTAGCTACGCTTTGGGTCGGTGTCCCACTCTGTGTCGTCTATCACTTTTTGGACTAGGTAGGCCGCCGGGTCTGGCTTCCCCTTTTTGGCAAAGTAGTCCAACTGGCGCTCGTCTTCTAGGAGGCGCCTCGTGCAGTCCCTCACCGTGTGACCCTCGCGGACATACTCGTAGCGCTCCCGCGCCTCGGATCCAAATTGCTTGGGGTTGGACTTGACGTCGGCGTATTTCTTGTGCCCCAGGGCGCCCAGGGCATTAAGGAGGGTCTCTATCCGCTGGGGGGAGAGGTGTGGATGGGCGTGTGTGTTTGTCATATCGTGCCTCCGCTAAAGAATACTTGTACTGGCGCGTTCATGCCTCGCCTTGTTGATTTCAGCCTCAATATGCGCCCAGACGTTTGCCGTGCCGTTCATCTGAAAGATGGCGTACTGCATTTTATCCGCTGAACTGGGTATCCCGATGGCGAAGCTTTTGGACGATGAGAGCTCGCGCAGGGCTTTCTCTGCGTTTTTATTAAAGAATAAGATATGGCTAGGGTCGAAGGCGCACAGTTCTTGCCGTACTTTTCCCCTGTCGAATCGGAAATCGCACTCAACGCCAATTCCAAGCCGGTTGGGCACCACGGCAAAGTCAGTCGATATGTAAAGTGTGAGATCTGCGCCAATGAGGCGGACGGTCATCGACATGGGCGCCACCAAAAAATTCTCAGCCTGCTGCTTGTCTTGGGACGAAAGGCGAAATTCGGTGATCTTTTCATCGGTCATCGGGTGGGTTGTTGAACCGACCAAGGTCCAGGCCCCGTACTGGCTTGCCGCCGGTGCCTTTGTGTCCTGTTGGACTTGTTGGGGCGGCGGCTTCAGCTTGGGCGACTGCGCGGCGAGACCCCCGCCCACACCTGCGGCAAGCAGCGTTACCAGCGAGCAGCGCGAAAGATAGCGCTTAGTGATTGTGTTTTTCATATTTCTCCGTGTAAAAGGGAACGGACTATTCCGTTCATTAGTTAGAAAGAGAAAGGACAATTTCCTTTCCCGCACCCCGCCCTGAAGGGCGGGGTATCACTCGCAGGGCGGATGTTTGGCAGGGGACGCGACCCCTTGCCAAACATTCACAGCGCATAGCCTGTAGGCCCATGCCTCCTTATTGCTGTTGGCGTCTATGGCAGGAATGATTGATCCATATGAACTAGACGCACTCATCTCACGGCGACATTGGAAAATCGCGAAATCAGCAGAACCGCGTACATAGGCGCTTTGCGAGCAGCTTTTGAACAGACTCAAAGACATCATGTTCCCGCCGTGTAAGGGCGGGAACATGAATATAAACATAAATAACAAATAGAATATTAATTATATAATTATTGAAAACAATAGATATAGATTACATTTTCCAATATAATGGGACGCAATCACTTAAAAAACGCTTTTGACATCTTTGACATTTTTTAACAAAGCATAGCCAACAGCCCTGAAAAACAGGCGGATGCTTGTTTTTCAGGGCTGTTGAGAGCGATTTTCCAAATGAGCCGCAAATTTTTATGGGTAAAATACTTGTGTTGAAATCAAAGATTTTCCGTACTTCAGTATTTGATACCATTTTCCATTTTTGTCGCGCAAAAATGGAAAAGTATTTTCTTGCAAAATCCCATGTTGATCCGAGCGTTTATCACATTGTAAAAAGGAAATGGTATGACAGGGCAGCGTCAAGGGGGTTGTATGGTCTTTCAATCCAGACAACTTGGCAATTTGTTCCAGGCTTTACACAAAGGGAACAATATTTACGTGATTTGAAAAAAAATCCTGAGAAAAGCAAACAAAAATGGTTTTATCTGTGAAATACTTATCTCTGGATGGTGAGTTTTACGCATTCTATTTTTGACATGATAAGCGCCAAAGTGGCTGTATGGTTCAATCCAGACAATACGTTCCCGCCCTTACACGGCGGGAACGTTATAACAGTTCCATAAACGGCCAGTGGTGAGTAGCTAGAAAAAGAAAGCCATATAGTAGTTCGACACCTCAGTAGCTGAAGTGCTATATTGAGCATAACATCACCTCTATACATTAAACAGGAACTCCACTACGTCGCTGTCCTTAACAACGTAATTTTTTCCTTCCTGGCGCTGTTTGCCGGCTTCTTTTGCGCCGTGTTCGCCGCCGCAGGCCACAAAGTCGTCAAAGGAAATGACTTTGGCTCGGATAAAGCCGCGTTCAAAATCGCTGTGGATGACGCCCGCTGCCTGGGGGGCCGTCGCGCCTGTAGGAATAGTCCACGCGCGCACTTCTTTTGGACCGGCTGTAAAGTATGTCTGTAAATTCAACAGCGCAAAACCGGCGCGTATAAAACGCGTCAGGCTCGGTTCGCTGAGTCCGGCTTCACCCATAAACATAGCCTGGTCGTCAGGCTCCATTTGGGCTAAGTCGGCTTCGAGTCTGGCGCAGATGGGTATTAGCGGTATTCCTCTTTCCGTGGCGGCCTTTTCAAGGGCGGCGTAATGCGAGTTGAGCGAGGGGTCCGGGATGTCTTTTTCGTCAATATTCCCCACCAGCAGCATTGGTTTTTGGGTTAGGAGACAATAACTTTTAAGCGAAAATAGCTCGTCTTTATCCAATTCAACTGTGGAGACCCATTTGCCGTCATTTAGAGCCGCCAAGACTTTTTCTAAGGTGGCCGCCATGATTTGGCTTTCTTTGTTACCGGACCTGGCTGTTTTCTGATGGCGCTCAAGGGATTTTTCCACTACTTCCATGTCTTTAATGACAAGTTCCATATCAACAATTTCAATGTCTCTAAGTGCGTCAAGTGTGGTCTCCGCGTGGGGGATGTCGGGGTTCTCAAAGCATCGGACGACCTGAACGATGGCGTTCATGTCGCGGATGTCTGTCAAAAAGCTGTTGCCGAGACCTTCGCCTTTGCTTGAGCCTCTTACTAACCCAGGTATGTCCACAAATTCTTGAGTGGCGTGTACAATTTTTTGCGGGTTCACTATTTCGGCCAGTTTCAGCAGCCTGGCGTCCGGTACGTCAACAACTCCGGTAGCAGCCGATGTGGTGCAAAACAAAAAGCCGCCGCTTGCGGCGCTACCTTTTGTCATCGCGTTGAATAATACGGACTTGCCGACTCCTGGCAATCCTACAATGCCGCATCTGACAGCCATGTAATTCCTCTTACTTAAATAAACTCAGTGACCGCCGTCCAGCATTGGGGCGGCCGCCGCCCAGAACGCTTCCATTTCTTCAGGGCGCCCCAGGCTGACGCGCAGGTGATGGGGAAGTCCATATCCATGCATGGGACGGATAATGACGGATTTCTTCAGGAGGTCGCGGAAAAAATCGGGGGCTGGGATGGATGTCTCTAAAAGTACAAAGTTGCCCGCGTTGCCTGATGCCGTGCAGCGATGTTTTTTTGCTTCGGCGAAGAAAGCATCGCGCGCTTTCTGATTTTTTTCACGGCAGAAAGAGACAAATTCCAAATCCTTTACCGCGACTTCTGCGGCGACCTGAGCGATGTGGTTGGTGTTGAATGGACTGCGGACACGTTCCAGCAGTGTGATAACGCGCTCATTGCTAAGCCCGTATCCTATGCGCAAGGCGGCTAAGGCATATATCTTTGAGAAAGTATGGAGTACAAGGAGATTTTCCCGTTCCCCCAAGAAGCCGACGGCATCGGGGAATTGCCCCGAGCTTGAGTATTCAGCATAGGCCTGGTCAACAACAACTAAAATATCACCGCGAATTTCTTTAACCAGGCGGACAATCCCGTCCAGCTCAATTTGAACGCCTGTGGGATTATTGGCGTTGGCGATATAGACCATTCTGGTATCCGGCTGTATGGCTTTCAGTATTGCGTCCACATCAACTTCGGTGGCCGTGGCGTGAGTTTCTATTACGCGGCCTCCGGCTGTCTGTGTGGCGATGCCGCCAATGGCAAAACTATGGCGGGGGATTATCGCGCTGCCGCCTGATATAAAGCAAGCTTTTGCGGCCATTTCAATGATCTCGGCGCTGCCGTTGCCAAGAACTACCTGATTCAGATTAACGCCGCGATACCCAGCGATAGCCTGACGCAGATAAAAGCCATCGGAAACCGGGTAAAACCCGGGGCCTTCGTCCTCACTGCCGTTGACGGCTTTTAAGATTCTTTCTTTCACTGCGGACGTCGGTCCCCAAGGGTTTTCGTTGGAGGCCAGTTTGACAATGTGATCCAGGCCAAATTCCCGTTTTACTTCTTGGATGGGTTTTCCGGGAACATAAAGCGGGATTTTTTCAACCTGCTCAAAGTTATTAGATGTGGCGCCGGTCATGTCAGTACTCCTCAAAATTTTGCCTTTCAAGGCGGACAGCAGGGGCTATTTAAAAATAGTTCAAGAGGGTCTTTCTGTAAGAACTCGGTCAATAAGTCCGTATGCCAGGGCTTCTTTGGGATCCATGAAATAATCTCTATCCATATCCTTGATAAGTTTTTTGGCTGTCTGGCCGGTGTGGGCGGACATGAGAGTGGCAAGCATTTCTTTTAGTCTTTGAATTTCCTTGAAAGTGATTTCAATGTCGGACGCCTGGCCTTGCGCGCCGCCGGATGGCTGGTGGATCATTATCCGCCCGTTGGGCAGGGCGAAGCGTTTGCCTTTTGTGCCGGCGGCCAAAAGCACCGCGGCCATTGAGGAACATTGGCCTATGCAATATGTGACAACATCGTTTTTGACAAACTGCATTGTGTCGTAAATGGCCAGACCGGATGTGATAACGCCGCCGGGAGAATTGATGTATATCTGGATGTCTTTGTCGGGGTCTTCGGATTCCAGAAAGAGCATTTGGGCGACAACGGCGTTGGCAACCGTATCGTCAATGGCTGTGCCTATAAAAATAATGTTGTCTTTGAGCAACCGGGAATAAATATCATAGCTGCGCTCGCCTTTTGGCGTCTCTTCAATGACAATCGGCGGATAGTAGGCGCGTTCAAACATGGCGTGTCCTTCTCAATATATAATACCTTACCCCACATCAAAATTGCGGAACGCAATTTTGATGGAAGTTTTCGAGCAGTCTCCAAGAGCTTTAGGGATTATAGCCAACAAACCTGAAAAACAGAACGTAACCTGCTTTTCAGGTTTGTTGAGCCAGTTTTGCAACTTCAACGGAGTTGATAGGCTGTGCCAAAATGAAGCCGGACGCGACACTGGAGCGGACGGCATCATTACGGGCGCAGACAGAAACGGGGTTTTGCAATTACCTCTGTTGGCTATGCATTACGGCGGGGGCATTTGGGCGTTACTTGCTCCGGCGGCTGGCAGGTAGCTATGGCGGACATAGTCCATCAACATGCGGTCGGCGTTAAAGCGCCAGGATAGTGTCCTGATTGAGCGCTTCATTCGCTGAATCCAGCGGGTCGGGATTCCGCTCTGGCTGTCTCGTTCGTAATACATTGGGACGATGACTTCTTCAAGCAGTTTGAACAGCGACTCATAGTCGCGCTGGTCCTGGATTTCATGATTGGCGTGGATTTCTCCGTTACCAATTGCAAAGCCGTTTTCTCCATCATAAGCCTCCGCCCACCAACCATCCAGGATAGAAATATGAAGACCGCCGTTCATAACAACTTTCATACCGCTGGTGCCGCAGGCTTCCAAGGGGCGGCGCGGGCAGTTGAGCCAGCCGTCAATACCCTGATACAGGTTTCTCCCAACATTCATGTTGTAGTTTTCTACAAACACGATACGGTTTTTGAACCTGGGGTCCTCAATCATTTGTCCAACCAGCTTGATAATTTCTTTACCCGGATTATCCGCCGGGTGGGAACGACCCGCAAAAATGAGATTCAATGGCTTGGTTGGATGATTTACCAAACGGTCCAGCCGGTCCAGGTCGCGGAACAGCAGATCAGGCCGCTTATATGTCACAAAGCGGCGGGCAAAGCCAATCGTCAGCGTGTCCGGATCAAAGGCGGACAAATCCGGTTGGGGCATTTCCAGACGATCTGCTTTGTCTTTGGCCTTTCCACGTACAAAGCGGATCATACGAGCTTTCAGCACTTGCTTGACTTCCCAAATCTCGGCTGGATCAATTTCTTCGATTTTGAGCCACATGTCCGGCTTGACAATGTTATCGGCCCAATTTGTCCCAAGGTGTATCCTGTACAGTTGATCTATTTCAGCGGCTAACCAAGTTGGAACGTGTACGCCATTAGTAATATGACCAATCGGCACATCTGTTTCCGCTCTTTCAGGCCACAAACATTGCCACATCCTGCGGCTGACCACGCCATGCAGGGCAGCTACGCCGTTAGCGCGGCGGCTGTGTTTTAAAGCTAAAACAGTCGGCATAAACGGGCTGCCTGAATTTCTCGGATCCACGCGGCCAAATCCAAGGACTTCTTCAAGGGGAAGCCCAAGACCATCCGCCAGCGGCTTCAAATATTCAGCGGCAAGGTTGACGGGGAAACGGTCGTGTCCCGCGTCAACCGGAGTATGTGTTGTAAATACTGTAGCCTGGGCGCTCTCTTTAAGAGCAAAATAAGGGTCTAAGCCGTCATTTTTAACTCGCCACATCGCGCGTTCTAAAATAGCAAACGAGCAGTGTCCCTCATTCAAGTGATAAACGCTGGCATTTATGCCCAATGCGCGCAAAGCGCGACTGCCGCCGATGCCCAAAAGCAACTCTTGCTGGATACGTGTGTGTTGATCGCCGCCGTAAAGACGGGCTGTCAATCTTTGGTCTTCCTCGGAATTTCTGGGGTCGCGGGAATCCAGTAAGATCAACCGTACACGTCCAACGGGTACTTCCAAAATGCGGGCGTAAATCGTCCTGCCAGGAAGTTCTAATGGAACAGTCAAAAGATTGCCGTCTGCGTCCTTGGCAAAAGTAATGGGCAGGTCTTCCAGATTGTACGGTTCGATGACGTCGTGCTGCCAAAAAGTTTTATCCAATACTTGCGCAGTGTACCCCTGATGATAGAGAAGACCAACACCAACAAGGGGAACGCCCAGGTTGGACGCGCCTTTCAAGTGATCTCCAGCGAGAATGCCCAAGCCGCCGGAATATATCGGCAAACTTTCGTGTATTCCGAATTCGGCGCAGAAATACGCGACAGGCCGCGCGTTGAGAGCCTCGCCATGTATCAGCCCCCAGGTGGCCATGGGGTTTAAGTATTCTTTTAGCTGTCTGAGCGCCCTGTCGGTACGAATAACAATATCCGCTTCGGCGGCGCGGTTCTCTAAAAATGCCGGATCAACAGAACCGACAACCCTCAGAGGGTTTCTATGGACACTGTTATATAACTTTGGGTCAATATCGCGAAAAAGCGCGCGAATTTCCGGACGCCAAGTCCACCACAGGTTTTGTGTTAACTTCATCAATTTGTCTTGAATTGATTCCATGAAAGCTCCCGAAAAATTTCATGTTTGAAGCGATTGTCTGACAGTGCGCGAAATACGACAAGGTCAGGTACGGTGATGTCATTTCACTTTGCCCCACAAGCATTCCGCAGTAGATTGCGATATCCTGATGGTTTTCAAACTGCAGAACAGCTTGAAAAAACATTGTACAGTGATACCAAGTTGCAATCAAACAGGATTCTGTTTTATAGCAGATCAACTTTTTGTAGTTTAACTGCTATGTCGGGATTTGCTTGCAGAATGAGGTTGACGATACTGAAACATCAGCTTGCGCGGAGATGGACAGATTAATCACGAAGTGATTGACGTGATGGTCTTGCGTATCCATATTACACAGCAAATGGATACGCAAAAGGGGTTCTTGGCTGCGTATTGATGCGGGCTTTGCCCGCCGTTGTGCAAGCAATAAAAGCGAAAAATGCTATATAGCAATTTGGTATGAAGCAACCCAAAGATTTTCTGTATAGCCAATCAACTTTTAAACTATAGCAAATGGACTTGACGGTCGTAACAAAAGGTATGCATTGCCTACGCCTCCCATTCCGCTCACCGTCTATCGGCGGTTCACTCCATTATCGACGCAACCTGGCGCATTCGCGCCGTTTTCAGGGCGAGGCGACTGGTTTTTTGGATGCCTATCCATAGGGTGGCTTGTTCCTATCCTGAAGTCCATTGACTATATCCTGTTAATTCGAGTGGGAGGCACTTCGTTTCAAGGCTGCGCCGTAGTGAAGCAAACCGCCGACAGGCGGTGAGTGAAACGGTAGCGCAGACAAAAGCCACAGGGCAACGTACCATTTTAAAGTTGTTTCACTATATGGAGAACGCCCCCTGGACTAGTTGTGATACCAGTTCCCATTGCCAATGCTACGAATGCGGCTGTTTGTGGCATGTTGCGCTACCGCTTTTGCACAACAGCAATGTGATTTAGTATGACAACCCAAAGTTGAATTGTTATAAAAGCACTCTAAATTAACCTGAAAAACAGAGCACAGGCTGTTTTTCAGGTTAATTGCTATCAGTTAGGCCAGTTCTGGCTTGGCAGTTCCCCATAGTGTTTCAGGACATAATCCTTTGCCTGATCAACGGCTCTGCTCCAGCCTTTTTCCTTGATCCATGTCTTTATTATATCTTCAGTTTTCTTAATTGAGTCACTCTCTACATAGGCGGCAAACAGCGGAAATATATTATGACTCCATTGCAGTTGCGTGAACGAGTCATTTTCGCTTGGATTGCCTCCTTCTATAAACACACCGCCAACCATCATATTTGTTGATAGATTATTTTGGCTTTGTTTAAGAGTATTTTCTTCAACTAAATCTCTCCAGACCGGTTCCAGTACCTCAATCAGCTTTTTCCATTGTTTTTCTTTTCGCATAACTTCTATAATAGTCGCGTTAACTATTGGCTTTTGCTCACGGAAGCTATTTTGAATAATTAAGTCTATAAATCCCCCTATTTCCATGCCGCCCCGATTTGGCCTGAACATGGTCCAAAACCACCACAAAAAGCTGTTGTACGGCGAGTTTATTAGTTCCGACTCAATCTGAGGCAGAACAGCTCTGGACAGCGCCATAAGATTCGGGCTATGTGATAGCGAGAACGAGGAAGGTAAAATGTTTGAGGTAAAACTATACCTATTTCGGATTTCCAGCTTAGAGCCGTAAGCAATGTCCTGATAGGTCACATCAATAATAGCACTGATATTTGTCCTGAATAATCTTGCGTATTCGCTCCAAATGTCGTCATCCTGTATTTCTGTTAATAAGGCGTCCGTATTCAGGCTCTGCTCCGCCGTTGGGTCATATCCGATTATGTTAGAGGTTGTCGTGTCGCCGATTCTTACGAGTTCTTCGAGCATTAACAGCATTACATCAATTCTGTTTGTATTTTGTCTGTAATATTTTTTTAATTCAGTCAGAGGGGCAACTGCTCCGGTCTCTCGTAAAATAGCTTCTAAGGTACCAAGATCAGGCAGTCCATCGCCAACCATAGCAAACTTGCCGTCTGGCCCTATAAAGGCCCAACCTTTTTGACGATTTTGCCATGTTTCAAGCGTTCGCAGTTCCGGCGCAGTAGCGATATTCCGGTTTATCACTGACAAATTAATTTTATAGGGCAGCAATGATGGGCCGGACAACAAAGGTTTCATTGCGTTAATCGCATCTTCTACAGCGTCGGTAATCACAATAAGCGCTGTAGAATTTTCCAGCGCGGCAATTTGGCTTATGCTTGAAATATCTTGCCCGGTTAGAAAATTTACCTGGACTGATAAAAATATAAAGCAGATGATATTTTTTATACTTATGATACTCCACCAATTAAAAGTTGCCATTTGTTTGCCAGATTTATCGCGCCAATGGATTTTGCCAACTGCGCAGCGTCTTTTAAAAAGGCGCGGCCATCTTCGATATTTGACAGTAAAATTATAAAATCTTCGGCTTCTTTTTCCCTGCCCAACCTGATTAAGGCTTCAAGCCTTTGTTTGAATGTGCCGTTCCAGTCTATGTAGATCGCGCTTTTAAAGCCTGGGGCTTTGACTTCAAAATCTATACTATTTTTAAGATTTAAATAAGATTTTTGCGTAAGATTAAGTATCATATCCCAATTTTTTTGGTCATAGCAAATTCTGACAAGGGGTACTACCGCACCTTCGGGCGGCCAGTTAAATCCATAACCAGATGGGGGCCGCTCAATGGTATCAAAAAAGTTAAACTTGTAGTTTTCGCTGTCAACACATGCCTGAAAATGCAGCCATAACAGCCAGAGTGTTTTGGATACTGGTAAATTGACTATCTCTTGCTCAATTATTGGTTTAAGTCTTATGAAAGTTGTCCTCATGAGAGGACTGCAAACCTCCAGAGGAAGGGTCTCTGAGGCATTATAAGCCAAACGCATTTTTTTCCAGGTTCCATTCTGAAACGCCTCTGATAATTCCTGGGCGTATTTACCCCAAATTAGCAGGTCTGTCTCAGGGTCTAACCGCAATTCCTGAAATGGTTTTATATCCGGCAAAATAAGACCCGCCGCCGGCAGTACCGCGTAACGCTTTTCATCTTTATTTTCCCAGATACTGTTTTGGAAGATATTTAAGCGCTGTTTGGTCCTTCTGTACGCGCTTGCCCTCAAATGTCTGATTAAATCGCTCCTGGCGTCAATGTTATTTGGATTCATTTTCAAAAATTGCCTTAAACGCGGTATCGGTTTATTAATATCTGTTGTAAATATTATTTTTTCAAAATCTTCATATGATGGCGCTCTATTGCCTGACGCCACGAGTTTCCCGTCCGGTAAAATAACGGCCCAAGCCGATTCGCCAAAGTGTTTTTTAAACAGACCAATTTCAAATAAATACATAATGCTCTTTGGATCAAGATAAAAATAAAATAATTCCCAATCATTTTTACGCAATTCATTGATGTGTGATACCATTTCCCATTTCTAATATTATAAATAGTTACAGCGGCACAGGTTTTTCAAAAAGGGGGCAGTAGCTTTCTCCAGGCATTTCTGGACGGCGTCCTCAATGTCCTTGAGACTGCGGTAATATCTGTTCCGCAATGTATGACGCT
>JAITCJ010000167.1 GCA_031283145.1 Holophagales bacterium
ATTCAAAATCTGTCTGAACGGCTGCCAATGGAATTGCTGGGTAAGTTTGACTGGAAAGAGTTAGCCGAATTGGCGGATAAAAACCCATTGGCTTTACTTGCCGAATTGCCGCATCTGGATAGCAGCTCCTCCGGATTAATTGAGCACATCCGCAGCGCGATGAACAGAACAGATTACCCGCAAGCCCTCCTATGGACGCCGGAGGACTTAAACCGAGTATTCCTCGTTCCCCCGGATCATTCAGTGCTTATCAGGGACACATATCCATTTGAAGCGACAATTAAGCTGCCGGGCCGTGATTTCATAAATCTGCGATCAATACCTGCGGGAGGGTACCAAATAGCGTCCTTGCCCCCTATAACCGGAATTTCTATTTCAGAAGACGTCCGTTTAGAATTAAACAGGTTTGCTGAAATCCACGGCAAGCGTTCTTTAGGCACTTTGCGATATTTATCCAAATCGCCATCCAGACAAAAACCAAGAACGGACGTCCTGGCTCTGCTGACTAATGGACGCGGAGCTATGGCGAGGTTTCATTCTGACCTTGGCCGCGTAACAAGTAAATACGACTGCGCGCTTGGCGCAAACTTACACCCAACCTCTCCATGTGACCGACACATATTTGTAAAGCGCGTCCGCGCTTGGGTAAACGCCGATGGCTTTATTACCCCGTTAAACAGCGAAAATTTGATCAGGTTCCACGCCGGGCCTCCGGTTTCCTGGGTATTTTTAGGACACGCGGGCGATGGCAGAGCCGCTGAAATTTACATGACAGCCGACCTTATGCCCAAAAGCAATACATTGGTAATTCTCTTTGAACGCCATGACGCGCCGCCGGAACGCGGCATGGATTTACCAAACGCGGCCAGCGTAAGACTCACCGTTCGCTTTGATTTAGAAGACAGGTCGTTTCACCAGGAGACAAAACGATGGGATGGGGCTGACGATTATTTTTATCGAATTACAACCCCAAACCAAAATGGCTTTGTATTCAAACCCGGCTCAGACCGGCAATTAGAAGCGGCTGTTGACTCCGGCGCATTCAAAATGGAACCAGAATGGAGCTTGAATCTGCGCCATGTTATTGAAAGTACCCGCGGAATGACTGACAGCGGTGACGCCTGGAGCCCGGGATGGTTTGATATTGAGCTGCACAAGGGCAAAGCTGTTCATTTGGTAATTACAGCGGAAAAACAAATGCCTGTGGATTGGGCTGATTTTAAAAACAAACGTAAAAAAGCGTTAGAGCCATTCACAGACCTGGCGGAAACGCTGTTTGAGCAATCCCTGATGCGAAGTTTGAGCGCGTACATAGTTGAGCGTGATGGAGGCAGCTCTGTCATTGCCGGTTATCCGTGGTTTTTGGATTGGGGGCGGGATACTTTAATTGTATGCCGCGGTATGATAGCTTGTGGGCTTGCGAAAGAGGCGGGGCGTATTTTAATTACTTACGCTGCCCTTGAGAAAAATGGCACTCTGCCAAATATGTTGTGCGCCGACAGCACTGCCAACAGAGACACTTCCGACGCCCCCCTGTGGCTTGCTCTGGCTTCAATTGAAGCGGCAAATACGCTGGGTGACAAGTTTCTACAATCCCATCTGTCAGACGGGCGCAAGCTGATTGACGCGCTGCTGGCGATTGCCGAAGGATACGTTGCCGGAACCCCCAACGGCATAAGAGTTGATCAGGACTCCGGATTGGTGTGGAGTCCGCCTCATTTCACCTGGATGGATACCAATTATCCGGCCGCTTCCCCAAGAGAAGGCTACCCTGTGGAAATTCAAGCCCTTTGGCTATGTTTGTTGCGGTTACTGTCTAAAAGCCTGCCAAAAACCAAAGCCGCAAAATGGCAGACCTTGGCCAAACTGGTGGAATCATCATTGGAAATGTTTTGGCTGGAAGCAGAAGGCTACTTTGCGGACGTCCTTATCGCACATTCCGGCTGCTCGGCAAAGGAATCCATACCTGCTGATCACTTACGGCCAAACCAATTATTCTTAATTTCGCTTGGACTTGTACATGGGCCAAAAGCTCAATCCGCCGTTTCGGCGGCATGGCGATACTTGCTAGTACCTGGCGCTATAAGAACCCTGGCGCCACTTCCAGTAAAAACGCCCCTGCCGGTACACGCTCCCTGGGGCGCTCCTCTCAACAACCCTGAGCAACCCTACTGGGGACACTATGAAGGAGATGAAGATTCGCGCCGCAAACCTGCTTATCACAACGGCACAGCATGGGTTTGGCCTCTTGGCGTATTTTGCGAAGCCCTGGCGATGGCTTGGCCAAATGATCAGGCCGCTAAAAATTCGGCGCTGGCAATTCTGGGTAGCATTGACCAGCTATTTTCAAAAGGTTGCGCGGGCCATTTGCCGGAAATCATGGATGGCGACGCCCCACACACACCCAGAGGCTGCGACGCGCAAGCCTGGAGCCTGAGCGAAATTATCAGGGCTGAAAAATCAATTAAACGAGCCACCCCCAAAACTTCAGAGTAATGAAAGTTGAACTGCTATACCCTTTTGATAATATAATGAGTATACCGGTTGTCACCTATTTTTTCGATTGTTCCATCGCCCACCATCTCGCGGAGCAAAGCTCTCATGTGTCCATCGCTGAGTCCAATGACGTTGATAAAGTCACTGACTTTCGCTTGACCGTTTTTTTCAAGAAACGATATGACGGCGCGTTTCCTATCGGTTGACACGACCGATTGAAGCATCTAGCAATTAAATTTATTGTAGTCCACAGCCATAATGCCCAATCCAGCCTTCAATGTCTTTGGATTTAATCGTATCCAGAGCCTAAGCGATGGCGGGGATAAGCATATCTCTCGTTCTGGCCTTTGCTTTGCGTAAGCATGCTTTAATACCATTTCCCATTATTAACAGGATAAATGTATATTATGCTTATTTGTATAGGGGGACAAATGGCAAGACCAAAAGGAGCATATACAGTTCGTCTCGCAGAGCAGGCTCAGGCGGATT
>JAITCJ010000170.1 GCA_031283145.1 Holophagales bacterium
TGGATCGCAATCGTTCTGAATGATCAAAAAACTGCAAGTCAAATCATTACGGAGCCAGTTGCAAAACTGACGTTTTGCAACTGGCTCCGTAATGTTGATATAGTCAATTAACTTTAAAAGCAACACAAACGATACTTAAACAAATCTGGAGATTTTCTGTAGCGCAACCTCTGGGAAAACATTCACAACAAACCTGAAAAACAGGCTGCGCTCTGTTTTTCAGGTTTGTTGGCCATAAATGGTGCTTACATTGGTTTCCTTGTATTAGGATCCCTGAGAGGCAGATGCTGCATTTGCAAAGGCAGTATGTCTTTGAGAAGTCCCGGATGGTCATGATTACCGGCTTCTATCAAATCCGCTTGACCTACGGCAAGGATGATGACCATATCCATGTCAAGCAGACGTTTGGCCATCCGCTGTACATCGGCTGGGGTGACGGCCTGGACTTTTTCCCTGTAGTTCACCCACCAGTCTTCCGGCCATCCTGCCATTGCTTCCGAAGCCAACGTACTCACAACGGCTGATTTATTCCATCTGCTGGGGAATGACTCAATCAAGCCGTCCTTAATAGTCTGGAGTTCGGCATTTGTGAGAGGCACATTTTTGAGTGTCTCCATTTCAGCAATAGCCAAACGCAACAGATAAGCCACGTTGTTGTTGTTGGTCTGAGAACTGCCGGATAAATCGCCGATCCAGTTCGCTCCTTCACCCAGCGAGGTGCGTATGCCATAGGTTAGGCCCTCGTCAGAGCGGATTTTCTTCATCAATCTGCCGGTGAAACTGCCGCCCAGAATGTGATTCATGACGCTTGCCGCATGCCAATCCGGATCACTGCGGCGCATACCAGGGAAAGACCACAGAACCATAGCCTGTGGGGCGGCTTTATCAACCACATAGATTCCCGGCTTGCGCGTAAATTCCGGAACAGGGATACCGGGACTTATATGAGCGTTTTTTGTTAGTTTCATTGAGCCTAGTGTGGCGTTAAGGCGATCCATTACAGCTTTTCTGTTGAACTTGCCGGAAATTGTGATGATGAAATTTGATGGATGAAGAATGCGGGAGTGGAACGCCAGCAGGTCTTCCCTGGTAATGGAATCAATGCTCGCTGGTGTGGCGCCCTTTACCGTGAAGTGATCTTCACCCCACAGCAGGTGGGACATCTGATAGGACGCTATTGTCGTCACTGTATCGTTTAGGCGTTCCAGCGATTGTTTAGCGTTGCGTTTAGCGAGATCCAGGCGATCCTGCGGAAAAGCCGGGTATGTAAAGGTGTCAATCATCATTCCAAAGACTGTGTTGAAGTCTTTTTCCAGGCACTGCATGGAAATCGCACCGCTTATATCACCACAGGCGCTGCTGATTGAGGCCGCCAAATCTTCAAGAAGGTCTTCTTGTTTAGTAAGATCTATTTTGGTGGAACCGCCCTGTGAGAGCAAGCCAAAAAATCCGGCAAGGCCTTCTTTGCCATTTGGTTCCATGTAGCCGCCGCCTTTCCACTGAATGCTCAAGCGCACGACAGGGGCGCCGGTAGCGTCATCGGAAAGATAAACCGGAATATTGTTTTTGAGCTTGGTCTTAAAATCCTTTGCCTTTGGAACTTGAAAGGTCAACTGCGGATAATTGAGTTTTTCCGGCCTGTCAGGCAATGTTTGCGCGGTTAGTGTGGCAAAGCCAATGGCAAGGGCAAGAGTAATGCGTCCAAACATCAATTCACCTCCTGAGGTTGGTTAGGACGGGGGCGACGTCCAGCGGGGGCTCCGGCGCGGGTGGTTATAAGTACGTTACTGCGTTCTTGGACAAGATATTCACTGGCAACACGCTGTACGTCCTCTTTCGTAACCGCTTGGAGCCTGGTGGGGTCTTGCAGGAAATCTTGGTAGCTGCCGGCGGATTCCGCCTCGGCTAAAGCGCCGCGCAAACCGGTATTACTTTCTTGCGACAAATAGAAAGACATTTGGGCAGCATTCTTCACGCGCGTTAATTCCTGATCAGTTACACCATCTTTAACGATTTTTTGGATCTCAGCGTAAATCAGCGCTTCTAGGATTTCAGGATTTTGACCCGGTAATGGGGTGGCGCGAAAAGAGAATATTCCATCAAGTTTTTGTCCGCGTGAAAAGGCTGAAGCTGACGTCGCGGCTTTTTGTTCCAATACCAAACTTTTCCCAAGCCGTCCGGAGGGGCGTCCGCCGCCGCCGCCAAATCGCCCGCCGCCGGAACTGCCGCTTAGAATTGAAGCCAGCGCCCTTAGCGCGGGCGCGTCTTTGTGAACCGAGGAAACGGTTTTAAAATTAATTTGAATGCTGGGCTGTGTTTCCGCATGGGCTATCATGCGCTGCTGGGCGGGCTGGGGCGGTTCTTCTGTTATGATTTCAGGTACGCCTTTGGGGTTGGCAGGTATGCGGTTAAAGTATTTTTCAATGAGCGCTATGGTTTTATCAGAGTTGAAGTCGCCAACCAGTACGGCGGTAATGTTATTTGGAGCGTAATAAGTAGCAAAGAACTCGTTTGCCTGTTCTCTGGTAACTTGTGAAATATCGCTTGGCCAGCCGATAACTTGCCAACTGTACGGACTCGCCATCCATGTCATAGCGTTGTAAGCCTCGCTAATCAGGCCGTCCGGTCGTGATTCCAGCGTTTGCCGCCGTTCTTCCAGAACCACGTTGCGCTCACTGTAAAACTCTCTGAAAACCGGGTTCATGATACGGTCGGATTCCAACAGCGCCCATAACTCAAGCTTATTTGAGGGGATGGATACGATGTAAAAGGTCCGATCCTGGCTGGTATTCGCGTTTAAGCCGGTGGAACCAGCCGCTTCGTATGTCTGCCAAATTTCATCCTTGACGATCAGCTCTCTTTGCTCTTTCACGAGTTTGTCAAACTCGTCAAGCAGATTTTGAAGACGTGGAGTCCTGACGCTGGGATCCGTTATATTCTTTATTTCGCCTCGGCGCTGCTTTTCCCTCAGCAAAGACATTTCACTTCGGATTTCAGCTTGGACTTTGTCCTGGAGATCGTTAAGCTCAACGTCTCTATTGGCGTTCTTGGTACCGATAGTCTTGGTGCCTTTGAACATCATGTGTTCAAACAGGTGAGCCAAGCCGGTTATCCCTGGTCTTTCGTTGGAACTGCCAACTCTGGCAAGCCACCCGCAAGCAATTGTTGGTTCGTCATGACGCTCGACCAACAAGACTCGCATGCCATTTTTTAGCGTGTGTTCCCGAACAGGAAGATTTTGCGCGCCTAGTGAGCTAGCTCCCACAATTGACGCAACAATAAAGGTTAAGGCCGATGTTTTGATCATAGGCATCCCTCTCTAAAAAGTAAAACAACTCAAACATGAGATTACTCTTTATGGGAAATCGTTGAATAATAAAATTTTTATAAATATTTGCTTTCATTAAACAAATTACTCCGTATGCGCGTCTAAACGGCTTGATGGTATTTTACGAAGACTACTGGTCAGGACTCATGCACTTAGTCATCATGTCTAAGGACACTTGTTAACCCGAGGAAGATTCATGCCAAACACCCCGTTGATTCGACTAACCAATATCAAAAAGTACTACCAGATGGGAGACATGGAGGTTCGGGCTCTGGATGGAGCCAGCCTTGAAATCCAACGTGGGGAATATGTCGCTATCATGGGACCCAGCGGATCCGGTAAATCAACGATGATGAACGTTATAGGTTGCTTGGACTCGCCTTCCAGCGGTGAGTATCTGCTGAACAACAAAATTGTTTCCAAGATGTCTGATGATGAATTGGCTCAAATCAGAAATGAAGAAATAGGCTTTGTTTTTCAAACATTTAACTTACTCGCCAGGACAACCGCATTACAAAATGTTGAACTCCCCCTGATTTACGCAGGGAAACCGCCTGCCGCAAGAAAAAATATGTCGTATAACGCCCTTGATAGCGTAGGTTTGAGGGCCAGAGCCGACCATATGCCAAATCAATTATCCGGTGGACAACGCCAACGCGTGGCAATCGCCAGAGCGCTGGTCAATTCCCCATCCATCCTGCTGGCCGACGAGCCGACCGGAGCTTTGGACTCACGAACCAGCGTTGAGATCATGGCCTTGTTTGAAGAGCTGTATCAAAAGGGCAACACCATCATTTTGGTGACACATGAGGAAGATATTGCCAAACATTCCCATCGCGTCATTAAACTTTTGGATGGAAAAATTAAATCAGATGAGCCAAATACGCCAATCTCTATGGAGGAGCACCTGGCAAGACTGGAGAAAGTGTAATTTATTTCTTTATAGTATTGGCTGAATCACTTTGAGGGAGTTCCTTCCGAGAGCTAATATAGCAGTTCAACTGCGAAGTGTTGAACTGCTATAAAATCAAATTATGATTTGGCAAGCTTCCCAATCACCTGTTAATCTAAAAATTCTTTGTTTTGTGAGGATTTAATGTCCATAACAGTCAATTTGCCCGATGGTTCCAAGCACGATTTGGATACAGGGGCTACCGGATTGGAACTCGCTCGCAACATTAGTACTCGGCTGGCGAACGCCGCGCTGGCGATGAGAGCGGATGGCACGCTTATGGATTTGAAAGCCCCGCTGACAAATGGAGCGTCTATTTTAATTATTACCGACAAAGACCCTGAATCGCTTGAGCTTATTCGCCATTCCACAGCGCACCTGCTGGCGCAGGCTGTAAGGCGGTTGTTCCCGGATGCAAAGTTCGGCGTTGGGCCTGCGATTGAGGATGGCTTTTACTATGACTTTTTAGTTGAAAAGTTCTTTACCCCGGACGATTTAGCGGAAATTGAGGCGGAAATGAAAGTGATTGCCGCGGAAAATTTTCCGGTGATACGTGAAGAATTGCCTCGGGATGAGGCTCTGGCTCGCTTTAAGTCTATGGGTGAAACATTAAAGGCTGAGCTGGTGTCGGAAATTCCTGATGACGAGGCCATTACAGTATATAAGCAAGGTGATTTCTATGATTTGTGCCGTGGCCCCCATGTCCACGAAACCGGTAAACTCAAGGCTTTCAAACTGCTGAGCGCGGCGGCGGCATATTGGAGAGGCGATGAAAAGAACGCTTCAATGTGCAGAATCTACGGCACGGCCTTTAATACTCAAAAAGAGTTGGACGAACATTTAAAGCGTCTTGAAGAAGCCAAAGCCAGAGATCACAGAAAACTGGGCAAAGAGTTGGGATTATTCAGTTTTCATACCGAAGCGCCGGCCAGTCCTTTCTTTCATCCAAGGGGTGCGGTTGTCTATAACGAGTTAGTGAAATTTATGCGCGAACATTATTTCGCCGAGGGCTACAGAGAGGTAATCACGCCACAGGTTTTTGATGTTTCTGTGTGGAAGACCAGCGGTCACTACGATAACTTCCGAGAGAGTATGTTTTTTACTGATGTGGAGGACAGGCCGTTTGCGTTAAAACCAATGAATTGCCCCGGCCACTGCCTGATTTACGGTACAGAGCGCCATAGTTATCGTGAATTGCCAATACGCATGGCTGATTTCGGCAGACTGCACCGCTATGAACGTTCAGGCGTGAGCCATGGTCTGACGCGTGTGCGTACTTTTTGCCAGGATGACGGCCACATATTTTGTGCTCCTGAGCAGATGAAAGAAGAAATGGCCAAAATGCTCCGCTTTGTTCAAAATGTTTATGACGTTTTTGGCTTTAAAGAAGTTCGTGTCGCATTGGCCACAAGACCTAAAAAACGATTGGGCAGCGATGAAATCTGGGATCACTCTGAAAAAGTGTTGGCCGAAGCCCTGAATGAAGCTGGTTTTGAATTCCACATCAATCCCGGCGAAGGCGCGTTCTACGGGCCTAAGGTTGAATTTCAGATATTAGACGCCCTGCGCCGACCGTGGCAGTTGGGCACATTGCAAGTGGATTATTCAATGCCGGAACGATTTGGGTTGATATACGTAAAGCCCGACAACACTGAAGCCACGCCGGTCATGTTGCACAGGGCTATATTGGGGAGCCTTGAACGCTTCATGGGTATTTTAATAGAACACTGCGGCGGCGCCTTCCCAACCTGGCTGGCGCCTGTTCAAGTGATAATTTTGCCTATAACCGACAGAGTTCACGATTATGCTCATGAGATAAAAAATCGCGCTTGCGCACTTGGCTTGCGCTGTGAGTTGGACCTGAAGAATGAAAAAGTAAACGCTAAAATCAGGGGCGCCCAACTGCAAAAAATTCCTTATATGTTAGTCATAGGCGACAGGGAAGCGGCGGACAAAACTGTCTCTGTCAGGCATCGGAGCGTCGGGGATCAAGGAGTTAAGCCCTTTGAAATCTTTTTTGAGGAATTGCTGTCAGAAATTAAAAAGCGCTTATGATAAAAATTTTCTTTTCAAGTTGGATATTTCATTGGTAACATTGTTGTTCTTGTATGTAGGAGGATATCTATTCGGTCCACAGAAACTCGCATTAACGATGGCATCCGAGCGACAGAAGTGCGTGTCATTGATGAAGATGGCAAACAGCTCGGAATCCTAAGCCCCATTGAAGCAGTCAGAATCGCCTCTGAAAAGGGTTTGGACTTGGTGGAAGTTTCCCCTGCTGCCAACCCGCCGGTTTGCCGGATTATGGATTACGGCAAATACAAGTTTATGGAAGCCAAGCGGGAGCATGCCGCCCGCGCTAAACAAAAAATTATTGTAGTCAAAGAGGTTAAATTCAGACCCCGCACCGACGACCACGACTTTGATTTCAAGCTCAAGCATATCTTTCGTTTTCTTGGCGATGGAGACAAGGTGAAAGTTGTTGTCATGTTCCGTGGACGTGAAGTCGTCCACAGAGACATCGGCTTCAAAATTATTGATGAAGTCCTTAAACGCGTGGCGGACGTGTGTGTTGTTGAAAAATCAGCTAGTATTGAGGGGCGTGATATGCATGCTATAATTGCCCCTCGCCCCGCGGATCAGAAAAAGGCGAAATTACATAAGGCTGAATCTGAAACTGCCGCAACGTAATCAACCAATTCAGCCAGAAAGAGGTTTTATCATGCTGAAGCTCAAGACCCACAAAGGCGCCGCCAAGCGGTTCAAAAAAACCGGAAGCGGCGCGTTCAAGCGCGGATGTTCTCACCAGCGCCACATCTTGACCAAAAAAACTAACAAGCGTAAGCGTCAGTTGGATATGGGACGCATGGTTGACAAAGCCGATTTGGGTCGTGTCAACGACATGCTTCCATACGCCTGACACAGACAGGAGCTTAAAGTTATCCTGTAATTGTTTAACCGGTGACTTGTCACCCCCGACGTGGCTCCATAAAAGCTCTGTGAGCTGCCACAAGGAAAGGAAATAAAAAATGACTCGTGTGAAACGTGGTTTTAAACGTGTTCAGCGCCGCAAGCGAATGCTCAAATTCGCCAAGGGTTTTTACGGAGCCAAATCCAGGCTTTACCGTTCCGCCAAAGAAGCCGTTGATCGAGCTTTGAAGTATTCGTACAAAGGGCGCAAGATCCGCAAGCGTGATTTCAGGAGCCTTTGGATAGTCCGTATAAATGCCGCCTGTAATTTGAACGGCATCAGTTACAGCCGTTTCATGGGCGGATTAAAGAAAGCCAAAGTTGATTTGGATCGCAAAGTTCTGGCTGACATCGCCGTTCTTAAACCAGAAGCGTTTGCTAAGTTGGTGGCTGTGGCCAAAGGTTGAAGCGAATCCTGAAATCAACAGATCGCGTCAACATAAAAGGCCGCCTAAAAACGGTCTTTTATTGATTTTAAGGGGTCATTGATGGACCTGCGTTCATTACCGCCGGAAATAGAAAAGGCGCACGACAACTTTGCCGGTCTTATAGATGCTTGTACAGATTTGGACGCCGTTTTGCGCTTGAAAGGGGCTTATCTGGGCAGAGAAGACAGTTTTGCCGCCAAAATGATGGATATTCTGAAAGCGTCCCCAAAAGAGCAAAAGAAAGAGTTGGGCGTTGTTATAAACGTCCTGAAAAACCAATGGGAAGAAGCTATTAAATCGCGTCAATCCGCTCTGGAAGAAGTGCGCAGGCAGCGGACGGCCAAAAGTTTGGTCTGGGATGTCACACTGCCCCCGCCCTTGCCTTCAAAAGGGGTGCTGCACCCGCTGACGCGCCTGATTGACCGATTGGTTGATGTGTTCAGACCTCTTGGCTATCACGTTGAAGAAGGACCTGAGGCTGAAACAGAGGCTAATAACTTCGATGGTTTAAATATTCCTGAAGATCACCCCGCGAGAGGCAGCGCGGATACCTTTTATTTTCAAAAATACCCAAATTTGCTGTTGCGGACTCACACCAGTCCGGTACAAGTCCGTGTTATCAAGAGACTGGCGCCGGTGATAGAACAAAAGGGCGGTATCCGCTTTTTAGCGCCCGGCCGCGTTTATCGCAAGGACGAGATTGATCCGACTCACAGCCCCATGTTCCATCAAGTAGAAGGAATGCTTGTGGGGCGCGGTATTGGTATGCACCACCTGAAAGGCACTTTGGATTACGCTATGAAAGCCCTTTTTGGGTCTGGCGCTGACATACGCTTCAGGCCCAGCTATTTCCCATTTGTCGAACCAGGTTGCGAAGTGGATGTCCGCTGCCCGTTGTGCGGGGGTACCGGTTGCCGTGTCTGCAAAAGCTCCGGTTGGGTGGAAATTCTAGGAGCCGGTTTAGTGCATCCGAATGTACTGAAATTTGCCGGTATTGAGCCTGACGTCTGGAGTGGTTTTGCCTTTGGCATGGGAGTAGAGCGCATTGCCATGATGGTCAGCCAAACACCAGATCTTCGTCTATTCTTTGAAAACGATCAGCGGTTCTTAGCCGCAGTGGGGGGAATGGACTAATGCGCATTGAACTTGAAGCACTCCAAAGAGAAATTCCGGTAATTGCAGGCATAAGCACACATGATCTTTGTGAATACCTTGCCATGATTGGCTTTCCAGTTGATAGTACAGACACTCAGTCCGCCGCCGCTGTTTTGGATGTTGATGTTACAGCCAATCGTGGCGACGCACTTTCGCACAGGGGTCTGGCCAGGGACCTTGCGGCTAAATTAGACGCGCCCCTATCTGCAATCTCAGTTACGCCGAACACGGAAAACGAGGCGCTGCTCTCAGTCCGCCTGGAAACGGACTCTTGCCCAATTTACTCAACAGCCATGTTAAAACTGGACTGTACATCAGCAAACCAAACACCGGCTGACGCGCAGACATTTTTAACGGCAATGGGTTCAAACGCTAAAGGTTTGGCTCCAGTAGATGCTTCAAACGAGCTTTTGTACAGATACGGACACCCAACACACGCCTTTGACGCCGCCAAACTCAAAGGCGGCGTATGTGTACGCTGGGCAAAAGCGGGTGAAACACTGCTGACGCTGGATGGCGTACAGAGAAATTTAGATACCAAAGACATGGTGATTGCCGATGACTCCGGCCCTATAGCCCTGGCGGGCGTTATAGGCGGCGACTCTACAAAGGTGACAGAAAATACAAAGCGAGTGTTTTTAGAGAGCGCGTACTTCGAGCCTCAGACGGTTCGGGCATCAGCGCGCCGCCATGGCCTTCACACGGACGCTTCCATTCGATTCGGGAGAGGGGCCGACACAGCTTTTGTTAAAACGGCCAGAGACCTTTTAGTTGACAGACTCATATCATGGGCCGGAGCGGAGCTGCTTGGAGCTTGGACCGTTGGACAACGCGATTCAAAACCATCTGGCACGGTTATTTCAAAAAATGTATTGGATCGTGTCGCCGGCGAGTCTATCCTCTTGGATGAAGCCAAAGCGATACTGCTTAGACTTGGATGCCGGGTTGAATCATTCGGCAGCGGATTGAATGTTCAGCCGCCATCCTGGCGTCATGATTTAAGTATCGCGGAGGACTACGCGGAAGATATTTTACGTATAAGAGGCTATGGCCATATAGGAACCGCCCTGCCCTCCCTTGAGGGAGCTCCGGAGCCGCTGCCTCATTCTTACCAACAAAGGCGAACCCTGTCGCGGCGTTTAACGCAACTGGGATTTTTTCAGACAGTCACACTAGGTTTTATAAGCCCCGAAGCTGATGCGAAGTATGCCGGAGATTCTCAAGAAAGCCGTACGCTGCTCAACCCATTAGGCCTTGAATACAGCGTTATGCGCGGCTCCCTTTTATCCAGCCTCTGGGACGCGGCGGAAGCCAACCAGCGCCACGGCGCTAAAGACATTCGGCTATTTGAAATAGCTCCTATCTATAAAAGCGCTTCCGACGGGCCGAATGAAACAAGCGTTCTGGGCATAGTCTGGGCTGGCTCCATTGGGGGCGAAGACCCTCTTACACCTGTTCGCCCTGTCATGACAGCGGACTTGATAGCCATTGCGAGAGACCTTGGTTTTACAGGCGATTTAAAGGTCGTTGACCTTGCCCAAAGCGCTTTCGGCTTGGAAATTCCATTGAGTAAACTTGCTGAACCAACAGAAAAAGTCATACCGACATTCCGGCCATTCAGCCGCTATCCAATGGTCACCAGAGATTTGTCCCTATTGGTTCCTCTTGAGCTAAGTTATGGAGAACTTGAAAGTTCCATCAAAAGCGCTATGGAATCCGCGCCTTTGCAGAACATCAAATGTGTTGATGTATTTAAGGACTCCAAACTTATCGCGGAAGGCAAACAAGCATGGCTGATCAGATTGAAGTTCCAATCATTTGAAAGGACTTTGACCGGTCAGGAAGTAGAGTCATGGGTACAAACCGCCGTCAACGCAGCCAAGCCGCACGGCGGAGTTCTGCGGGGATAGCCGGAACTCCTATACCCCAAAGGGCCGGCAGTCCCCAAGAGCCGGAGTTGGAACGCGGCGAGACTGTGCCTTATACCATTTCCCATTATTAACAGGATAAATGTATATTATGTTTGTTTATATAGGGGGACACATGGCAAGACCAAAAGGAGCATATATAGCAATTTTCGCTTTTGTTGTTTGCACAACGGTGGGCAAAGCCCACCTACAAGCAATAAGCGGCCGGGATTTACAAGTAATACCAAATAACATTGCTGTTGTGCAAAAGCAGTAGCTCAACATGCCGCAAATAGCCGCATTCGCACGACCATTTGTAGCATTGGCAATGGGAACTGGTATCAGACGGCTATTATACCATTTCCCATTATTAACAGGATAAATGTATATTATGCTTATTTGTATAGGGGGACAAATGGCAAGACCAAAAGGAGCATATACAGTTCGTCTCGCAGAGCAGGCTCAGGCGGATT
>JAITCJ010000073.1 GCA_031283145.1 Holophagales bacterium
ACCAAAGAGCCAGCGCGTTTGAAGGTAATTATTTTCAATATAAAGCCGCTTATGAAGCTCTTCAAAAGACCTTTAACCCAACAAAATTTAACCCCGTACGCTGGGCCGAGGCGGCAAAAGACGCGGGTATGCGGTACGTAGTCTTTACTACAAAACACCACGATGGTTTTTGCATGTTCGACACCGCTACAACTGATTACAAAATCACCGATCCATCTTGCCCTTTCAGTCAAAACCGGAGTGCCAACATCGCAAAAGTCGTATTTGACACATTCAGGTCAAAGGGGTTTGGCATAGGCGCGTATTTTTCCAAACCGGATTGGCACTCAGAAAACTACTGGTGGCCCCATTTTCCGCCTTTCAACAGGCGCGCCAATTACAATTTAAGTAAATACACGGAACGCTGGAACGCTTTTACTCAGTTCACACACCAACAGATAAAGGAGCTTGTCACCGACTACGGAAAAATAGACATTCTCTGGCTGGACGGCGGTTGGGTCCGCGCTCCGAGAGAAGACATAAAAATGCCGGAGCTTGCGTCTATGGTCAGAAGCCATCAGCCGGACATACTCATCGTGGATAGAGAAGTCCATGGTGAGTTTGAAAACTACAGAACGCCGGAACAAAAAGTCCCTGAAACAAATCCGGGGTATCCCTGGGAAACCTGTATGACCATGGGGGATTCCTGGAGTTACGTGCCGGGAGACAAATACAAGGACACATCGGCCTTAATACATCTGTTATGCAAAATTGTCAGCCGCGGCGGTAATTTCCTGCTCAACATAGGACCAAGCCCCGAAGGCGATTTCGACCCCATCGCCTATTCACGCTTAAAAGAAATAGGCGATTGGATGAAAGTCAATGGTCAAGCCATATACGGCAGCCGCTCCATCGAAACAAACGCGGGAACGCCGCTGTACTTCACCAAAGGGTCTGATGGCTCAATTTACGCAATTCTTTTACAGGATGAAGAAACACCGGTATTGCCGGAAAAAATATCAATACCGCGAAATTTATTCAATAAAAAAACATCGGCTTTCCTATTAGGCGTGAAAAAACAACTGAAAACCCAAATGAACACTGATGGCAGCCTGAGCGTATTTCTGCCGGAAAACATAAGCAAGAACCCGCCATGCCAGCACGCTTGGGCGTTCAAGCTGAACTAGACCATAGACCGCGCTACAGACAGGATGATGAACTTCAATCTGAAACACCCCAAAGACTGGGTGACTATTACCGCCATTGACGCGCATGCGGGCGGTGAGCCTCTGCGCGTCGTTCTCGATGGTCTGCCGGATATTTCCGAAGATACTATCCTCGCGAAACGCCGCTATTTTAAAGAGCGCCATGACGACCTCCGCAGGGCAATGATGTGGGAACCCAGGGGCCACGCGGATATGTACGGAGCCATTCTGACGCCGCCGACAACTCCTGACGGAGACATCGGCGTGTTGTTCACTCACAACGAAGGCTTCAGCACTATGTGCGGACACGGAATCATTGCCCTCACAACTGTTTTGCTGGATACGGGCTTGCTGGCAAAATCAGGCAACGATCCCATCGTCAACATAGATACGCCTGCGGGACGCGTATCCGCGACAGCGCATCGCGTAAATGGCAGAGTTGACAGCGTCTCATTTTTGAATGTCCCCTCTTTTGTATATGCGCTGGATGAAGTTGTGGAAGTGCCAGGTTTGGGAAAAATACGCTGCGACATTGCATATGGAGGCGCTTTTTACGCTTTTGTCAGGTCTGAAGACTTAAATGTCGGACTCGGCCCCGAAAATTTTCGGGAACTTATAGACAAAGGAATGGCGGTAAAAAACGCTGTGATGAAAAGCCGCGAAATCGTACATCCATTTGAGCGGGAACTGAGTTTCTTGTACGGCGCTATTATCATTGGCCCACCGCGGGATGTTTCAAACCACAGCCGGAATGTCTGTATCTTCGCCAATGGAGAACTCGACCGCTCTCCAACAGGAACAGGCATCAGCGCCAGAGCCGCTATCCATTACGCAAAAGGCGATATCCCGCTTGGGGAAAAAATCACCATAGAAAGCATACTCGGCACTTGTTTTACAACCTGCGCCACTCGTGAAACGACACTCGACTCCCATAGAGCCATAATTCCGGAAGTCACAGGCAGCGCCTCAATTATCGGGCGTGTTGAAATGTGGATTGATCCCAATGACCCACTCAAATATGGGTTTATGCTTCGATAGAATCAGGACGCTTCATGGATTTTGAAAGTTTGGTGAGGGCAAAAAACGAGCTGGAACCTCGTATAAGTCAGTTGGTGGGCCACTTGGACCCGGAGCGCAAAGCCCTTGAATTAGAGCAGATTGAGGAGCAAGCAGCACAGCCAGGATTTTGGGACGACCCTGAAAGCGCAAAGCCCGTATTAAAAAAACGCGGGCTTTTGACAGACGGCATAGATACGGCAAAACGCCTTTCCAACGGACTGGAAGATCTTGAAACGGCTCTTGAACTCTCCCGCGAGGACGCGGAAATGCTTGGCGAAGCCGAAGTGGTTGAAACACAGCTCAGAGAGCAAGTTGAAACGGCTGAGCTTCGTATGATGCTCGCTGGCGAGTTGGACCAAAACAACGCGATTCTCTCCATAGCCCCAGGAGCCGGCGGCACTGAAAGCTGCGATTGGGCGGCAATGCTATTGCGCATGTATCTCAGATATTGCGAGTTTAAAGAGTGGAAAACTGAAATAATAGACTATCAGGATGGTGATGAGGCGGGCCTAAAAGGCGCAACCGTCATGGTTTCAGCCCCTTACGCGTATGGCTATTTACGGGCTGAGGCCGGTGTACACCGCTTGGTACGCATCAGCCCGTTTGACGCGGCCAAGCGCAGACACACCAGCTTTGCCGCCGTGTACGTTTCGCCGGAGCTTGACGACACTGTTGACATTGACATACCCGAAAAAGACTTACGGATAGATGTGTTCCGCGCCAGCGGCGCCGGAGGCCAGCACGTAAATCGCACAGAATCCGCCGTAAGATTCACACATCTGCCTACGGGCATCGTAGTGAGCTGCCAGAACGAGCGCAGCCAGATTCAAAACCGCGCTACGGCCATGAAAGTGCTTAAAGCCAGGCTTTTTGAACTGGAGCAGCGTAAAATTCAGGAAAAAATCGCCAGCGCCTCCGGCGAAAAAGCGGACGTGGCTTGGGGCAGCCAAATCCGCAGCTACGTTTTACAGCCATACCAACTTGTTAAAGACCATCGGACTCAATTTGAGACAAGCCAAACACAAAAAGTTCTGGACGGCGATTTGGACGGATTCATACGCACACAGTTATTGACAAAAAGCTTGAAAATTCAAGAAAGCAGGAATTAGCGATGGTTCCATATCAAAATTGCGTTCCGCTATTTTGATTGAGCTTGTCGCGTTCCGTTATATAGCAATTCCAGTTTTTGTAGTCCATAGACAATACCTATCCAGCTTTCAATGTCTTTGGGCTTAATAGTATCCATAGCCTCAGCAATGGACTACAATAATCTGAACTGCTATAAAGAGCGGGAACGCATTGGCCATCAATCAAAATCAATAGCAGGTGAGATAGTCTCGTATATTATACCAAATCACATTGCTGTTGTGCAAAAGCGGTAGCGCAACATGCCGCAAACAGCCGCATTCGCACGACCATTTGTAGCATTGGCAATGGGAACTGGTATTACACGAGCCATGCCCGACTCTGTTAAACACGCCATAGCGCCGTATAAGAGAGTCGCGCCATGCTGAAACTTGAACTTATCGGCACTGTAGAAGTACTACAGCGGCAAAACAAGGCTACTGCGTTTTTACAAATGTAGCGCGAGCAAGCTGGGTATGAGCTTCAAGAACGATGATTACACGATTCCAGATTTTGATATAGACGCTGTAGCGGACGAGAACGACAGGATATACGACTGGATCACAAAGGAATAAAATGCTGACGTTGAAACCCATATCAAAAGACGTAATCTGCGGCGGTCATAAATTCACAGTAACCGCCCTGCCCCTTGGTGTTTTACGGCGCGTAATAATGCCGCTTGCTGACAAGCTCAAAACGGACTTGACAGCCATTGACCCTGACACATTTGACACAATGCTGAAATACGCTCATATGAGCGTATCGCAATCCAATCCTGAAATCACTGTTGAAGATTTAGAGAACTGTTTGATGTTTGCTGACTTCATAATGCTGTTCCAAGCTGTCATTGAAGTATCAGGATTAATCAGGGATACCACCGTGGGGGAAGTGATAAGCCCGTTGAGCCAGAGCAATTCTGGCGATGGCTCTACGGGCATATCATCACATCAACCGGATGGACATATGGATACGTGGATGGGGAGTTGACCTTACCAGCGGCGATGGAACTCGTTGACTATTGGAACGATTACCCACCGCCGCCGGTATTAATCAGAGCGTATATGGGAGTAAGCGAACCAAAAAAAGCAACGCCTATAGAACAGTGCAGTGAACACGAGTTCGAGGCGTTTGTATC